>JANMVY010000022.1:0-9732 GCA_031393535.1 Actinomycetes bacterium
CTTGCCGGTCGCGAGCCATCAACGCAACGACCGCAGCCAGGTTCCCGCCGGCGCTGCCGCCGCCCACCGCGAGGCGGTTGGTGTCGATGCCCATGTCGGACGCGTTGGCGACCATCCAGCACAACGCCGCGTAGCAATCCTCCGCTGCGGTGGGGAATCGGTGTTCCGGAGCGAGTCGATAGCCGACGGCAACGACCACGCAGTCCACCGCAGCGGCGAGGGCGCGGCAGCTGTGGTCGTAGAGATCGATGTTCCCGAGCCAGAAGCCGCCGCCATGGATGGAGAGGTAGGCGGGCAGTACGGCGCCGGCGCGTGGCTGATACACCCGCACACGGATCTCACCCTGATCGGCCTTGATGGTGTGCGTCTCCTCCGTGGCCATCGCGGGGCCGGGCGCGGTGAACGCGAGGAAGGTCGATGCGGTCATCGCGTCCATGGCGGCCCGTCGGGCGACTATCGCCATCGTGGGGTCGGCGGGCGGCGCGGCGCGCATCGCGTCGACCACGGGTTGGATTGCAGGGTGCACCGTCATGACGGCCTCCTCAAGGTGTTGTACATCGTGGCGATGTGCGCCGGCGGCGTGTGCTTCACGTTGTGGTCCCCCTCGCCGGATTCGGTCGTCGCGAACCGTGCGGTCGCGACGGAAGCTAACAAACGCTGCGCCCTCGTGGCCGCCGGAATCGGGTCCGCCGCCGCACGCGCATAGTCTTCGCGGGCGTTGGAGCCCGAGTCGGAGGAACACGGATGCGGTTCGGTGTGAAGCTGATGCCTCAGCACTGCACATGGCCGGAGCTACTTGCGCTGTTTCGCGCCGCGGACGACAACCCGTTCTTCGAGTCGGCATGGACGTTCGACCACTTCTACCCGATCTACGGCGATTGGCAGGGGCCGTGTCTCGAGAGCTGGGTCACGCTCAGCGCGCTCGCGCAAGCCACGTCGCGCATTCGCATCGGCAGCATGGTGAACGGGGTCGTCTACCGGCACCCGGCGGTCACCGCGAACATGGCGGCGGCGCTCGACATCGTGAGCAACGGTCGGCTCGACCTCGGGCTCGGCGCGGGATGGAACGAACGAGAGTGCGCGGGCTACGCCATCCCGCTCGGCACGCTGAAGGAACGCTTCGATCGCTTCGAGGAGTCGGTGCAGTGCACGATCGCGTTGCTACGCGACCCGACAGTCACCTTTGCCGGCCGCTACTACACGCTCGCCGATGCGCGGAACGAGCCGAAGGGCCCGCAACGACCCCATCCGCCCATTGTCATCGGCGGCGGAGGCGAGAAGCGCACGCTCCGCATTGCGGCGAAGTACGCGCAGCACTGGAATTTCCCCGGGGGCACGGTCGACGATTTCCGCCGCAAGCGTGACGTGCTGCATGGCCACTGCGCAGATGTCGGCAGTGACCCGGCGGCCATCACGATGTCGACGCACCTGATGATGTGGCCGAACAAGACCGTCGGCGACGTCGCCCGCCAGGCCGAGGCATATGCAACCGTGGGACTCGATGTGGGCATCGTGTACCTCGAGGCACCGGTGTCACCGTCGGCGGTCGACGACCTCGCTCGCGTGCTCGCGCCTTACGCCGACTGAAACGGCGGTACGCGGCGCGTCAATGATCGAGGGTGACCGGGGCGACCATTGCCGGGTTCGCGCGGAGCCGCACTCGGGCACCGACCGCGATCTCTCTGAGCGCACGGGCTTGTGCGGAACCGTGTGGAGCCGCGAGATGCAGAGTGCCGCCGATGCCGCCGATGCCGCCGATGCCGTCGATGCCGCCGATGCCGCCGATGCCGCCGATGCCGCCGATGCCGCCGATGCCGTCGACGGCGACTTCGGCGTGAACGACCGTGGACGCGAATCGCGAGTCGAGCAGCGTCGCCGCGATCGCGCCATCGGGGTCGATGACCAGGGCGCCCGGTAAGAGCACGATTCCGTTCGCGGCGCGGTCGTCGGCCTCGGGTGCGAGTCCGAGCGCTCGCGCCACCTGCGCGGCCAGCACGTTTCGGTGACCGAGGAACCGGGCGGTGAACTCGTCGTGTGGGTCGCGCCACACCTGCTCGGGTATGTCATCGCGGATGATTCGGCCCGCACGCATGACGGCGACGCGATCGGCGACCGTGAATGCTTCGTCCTGGTCGTGGGTGACGTGGAGCGCGGCAACGCCGAGCTCGCGCACAACAGTGCGGATGTCGACCGCCAGCCGCTCTCGCAATGACCGATCGAGCGAGCCGAGTGGCTCGTCGAGCATCACGAGCCGTGGTCGCGGCGCAAGCGCCCGCGCAAGCGCGACGCGTTGCGACTCGCCGCCGGACAGCTCGTCGACACGACGGTGCGCGAACCCGGGGAGTCCGACGAGCGCGAGCATGTCGCGCACGCGGCCTGATGCCTCGGTTGTCGTGACACGCTGCATGCGGAGGCCGAAGGCGACGTTCTCGCCCACGTCGCGATGGGGAAACAGCGCGTGCTCCTGGAACATCAGACCGAATCCACGTCGGTGTGCATCGACATCGACGAGATCGGTCGCACCCCAATGCACCGAGCCATGCGCCAAAGCTTCGAGGCCGGCCACGGCGCGGAGCAGCGTGCTCTTGCCGCAGCCACTCGGGCCGATCACCGCAACGATCTCGCCAGGCGCCACGTCGAGGTCGACCGCATCGACCGCGACCGTGCTGCCGTAACGGACTGCGACGTCTTCGACCCGGAGCCCCTCGCGCACCGGGTCACCATCCCACGCGTCGGCCGCGCTGTGCTCGCTCGATGACTGCGACGCACACGACGGTGATCGCGGTCAGCACCACGCCGAGCGCCATGGCCTGACCGCGCAGTGACGATCCGGGTTGGCCGAGCAGTCGGTACATCGCGACGGGTACCGTCGGCCTGTCGGGTCGTGCGAGGAACGCCGTCGCGCCGAACTCGCCGAGCGACACGGCGAACGCGAAACCCGCCGCGGCCGCGAGGGCGCGGCCCACGATCGGTAGGTCGATCTCTCGCCGCACGCGCGAGGGTGAGGCGCCGAGCGTGGCGGCGACCTCACGGAGACGCTCGTCGATCTGGCGCAGCATCGGCACCGTGACGCGCATCACGAACGGTACGCCCACGATGGCCTGCGCGATCGGCACGATGAGGTGTGATGTGCGCAGGTCGAGCGGTGGCTCGTCGAGCGCGATGAGAATGCCGAATCCGAGAGTGACTGCGCTGGTGCCGAGCGGCACCATGAGGCTCGCGTCGAGCACGCGTCCCAACGCGCGGCGACCACCGACCACGACGAACGAGGCTGACGTGCCGACGATCACGGCGATGGTGGTGGCCTCGATCGCCGCGACGAGCGAGTTCTTCACGGCTTCTATAGGTGGAACGAGCAGCGCGCTCTGGTCGTCGCGGTGCATGAGCGCGCGGTAATGCTCGAGGCCGTACCCGTTCCCGACCGAGAGCGATCGTTCGACGAGCACCGCGAGCGGTAAGAGCAAGAACGTAAGGGTGAGCGCGACCACCACAGCGACACGCGCCTTAGCGGCGCGAGTGCGCGGGCGAGGCGCGGGCGCGAGGCGTGCGATGCCGATCGATGCCGCGGTTCGTCGTTCGGCACGCGTGCTCACGATCACCATCACGACGACGAAGACCAACTGCACGATGGCGAGCACTGCCGCGGTGGTGAAGTCGGTGCGTTGTGTCGCGAATCGCCAGATCTCGGTCTCGAGCGTCGCGCGGGTCGGACCGCCCACCACGAGGATCACGCCGAAGGAGGTGAAGCAGAACAGGAAGACGACGGTCGCGGCCGACCACAGCGCCGGTTTCAGGTGAGGGAACGTGACCGCGCGCCATACCTGGCGGCGCGACGCACCGAGCGTACGTGCGGCTTCGACGAGTCGCGGGTCAAGGGTCTCCCAATAGCCGCCGACAATGCGGACCACCACGGCGACGTTGAAGATGACGTGCGCGAGCAGGATCGCCCACACCGTCCGATCGAGATGCAGCGTGCCGTGGTCGAGACCGAAACGGGCGAATGCCGAACGCAGTGCGGCGCCCACCACCACGGTAGGCATGACGAACGGGACGACCACCAACGTGCGTACCCATGAGCGACCCCGGAACTCGTTACGTGCGACCGCCCATGCCGCAGGCAGTCCGACGGCCAACGTGAGCAGCGTCGAGACCACGGCCTGCCACAGGGTGAACCACACGACGTGCCACGTGGTCGCCTGGCCGAGTACATCGGCCGGGTGTACCCGTCCGCGTCCGTCGAGCCCGCGTGCGATCACCGACGCGACCGGGTACGCGAAGAAGAGTGCGAGGAACGCGACCGGCAGCGCAGTGGCGACGAACAATCGCCAGCCGCGCAATGAGGCGCGCGGGTTCAGCGCAGGACGACGTTCGTCCACCGCGAAGTCCAGTCGTCGCGCTTGGCTTCGATCTGCACCGGGTCGAGTGTCAACGGCTTGGCGACGAGTTTCACGCTCGACGTGAACTCCTTCGGCAAGGCTGCCTTGTCGTTCGCAGGGAACACGAACATGTTCGCGGGGATGTCTTCCTGAAAGGTCTTCGACAACAGGAAGTCGATGAGACGAGCCGCGGCCTCGGGGTGCTTGGTGCCCGCGAGCACGCCCGCGAATTCGATCTGACGGAAGCACGTGTCTTCGACCACGCCGATTGTGGGTTCGGTGAGGGGCGGGTCGGCGAACATGAGGTCGGCTGCGGGGCTTGTTGCATACGACGTGACCACCGTACGCGGTCCCTTACCGCCGCCGAACGACTCGTTGTACGCCTGTTCCCAGCCCGAGGTGACCTCGAGCCCGTTCGCCCGCAGCTTCTTCCAATACCCCTCGAAGCCGTTTTCGCCGTACTTCGCAACCGTCGCGAGCAGGAACGCCAGGCCAGGCGAGCTGGTCTCCGGGTTCTCTGTCACGAACGTGCCCTTGAACGCCGGCGTGGTGAGGTCGTCGAGCGACATCGGCGGCGCGCTTCGCACAAACGCGGCTTTCGCGTAGTTGAGGCACACATCACCGACGTCCACCGGTGTCACACGATGGTGCGTATCGAGCTCGAGTGCGTCGGGCACATCGGCGAGCGCAGGCGATGCGTACGGCGTGAACACGTCGGCAAGCAGGCCGCGGCACAGGAGCGTGTTGTCGATGCCGAACAGCACATCACCAACCGGTTTACCCGCCGTGAGCACCGCCTGGCTGACCAGCTGTCCGGCATCGCCGGACTGGAGCACCGTGACGGTGATGCCTGTCTCCTTGGTGAAGGCGTCGAGCAGTCCTTTCGACACCGCGAAGGAATCGTGGGTGACGAGCGTGATCTCGGTGCCGCGCACGTCCTTGTTCGCGGCGGCGACCGGATCGATTCCTGCTGAGGTCGGTGCAGCGAGGCAGTTTGCGGCGTTGCGGTTGGTGGTGTCGTTGCCGCAGGCGACGAGCGACGTGGTGCTGAGCGCGACGAGAGCGCTCAGTAGAAAAGGTGTTCGACGACGTGAGGGATGGGACATGGCTTCCTCCGCTGGCATTACCCAGTTCAGGTTCGCGGGTCGACCGCGGCCCACCATGGTGGTGCGGTCCTCTCAGCCCGGTTACCCCGAGCTCCCCGGTTTGGTTGTCGTCCGCACCATAGCGCTTGGTCCGGCGACGAAGCGCGTCGGGGTAATTCCTCGCGAGACGTGGAGGCCTGCCGTGACCTCTGGGGCCGCACCGCGGTGAGATGGCGGGCCGCGCCGCGGTGGATGTCCGCGCGCCTACTCGGTCGTTGCGCCGCGCATTGCGGCGTCCGCCGCCTCGATCGCGCGGCGGACGACGGCTTCCACGTGGTCGACGTCGAGCCCCAGCGCTTCGCCAATGTGCACAGACCAGATTTCGCCGCGGACGTTGTTTTCGAAGTCGATCGCGTTGCGGAGATCAGCACGTGCCGATTGTCTGTTCTGACTGATCATGACGAAGGTCGACAAGAAGATCGCTTCGAGCGACACGATCATCGTCAGCAGCCCGAACGGGAACGTGTCGAATTCGTGGTCCACGCCTGCGAGACCAACGTTGACCGCGATCCAAATGCCGAACCAGATCAGGTGGATGTACACGAATCGCATTGACCCGGCGATTCCTGTGATTGAATCCGCGGTGCGGTCCTGCACGCGACGCATCAACCTGAACAAGTCGCGCGTGGCGTGCGAGGTGTAGTGCGCCGGGTTCCAAAGCTGGCCGTCCTCGATGCCGTCCGCCCGGTCGATCACGCGACAGGCCGCACAGGAACTGATGTGATTCGAGTCGTCGGTGGTGGTTCCGGAGTCGCTCATCTCCGCACCGTAGCGATCCCGCGGTCGTTGGGCCCGAATCCCCGAATGCAGCCGGTGATGACACCGTGGTCGGCGTTGTGAAAGGCGCAGGCCGGTTGGCTGATAGCACGCCGGCCGGGCACGGCGCCGTGCACGTGTTCACCGTGCGTGACGACAAGATCTTGGCCTTCCGCGAGTTCACCGACCTCGGAACGCCGATCACCTGAACTATCCGGGTCAATCGCGCCCTAGCCTTGAAGGCTGCATGCCCAAAAGAGAGCGCCGCTGAACGGTGCTGCCCACCTTGCCTGATGAGCAGCACGACCTCTACCGCTGGCAACTCGACGCGCTCGTCAGCTGGTTGCGATGCGGCCGCCGCGGGGTGATCGAGGCGGTTACCGGTTCGGGCAAGACCGACGTAGCCATCGCCGCGGCAGCCGATGCGATGCGCCGCGGCCGGTTCGTGCTCGTGCTCGTTCCTTCGCGGGTGCTCATGGAGCAATGGCACGGTCGATTGTGCGCCGCATTGCCCGGCGTTCGCATTGGGCGCCTCGGGGACAACGGGCGCGATCAACCGTCCACGTGTGATGTGCTCGTCGCGACGCGGCACTCGGCAGCGGCGCACAAGCCATTGCCACCCGGTGACGTCGGCGGTCTGCTTATCGCCGACGAGTGCCATGGTCTCGGCGGCGGCGTGCTCCGACGAGCATTGCTGCCGCAGTACACCGAACGCCTTGGGCTCACGGCCACGCTCGAACGCAGCGACGATGCCGTCACCGATCTGCTGTTGCCGTACTTCGGCGGCATCTGCCATCGCTACGGCTTCGAACAAGCCATCGCCGACGGCGTGTGCGCGCAGCCGCGTGTCGCGTTCGTGGGCGTGACCCTGTCGATCGAGGAGCGCAACGAGTACATCGCGACCGAGCACCAACTGGTGCACGCGCGCCAGCACCTACGACATGTGCGCGGGGTTCCGCTCGAGCCCTTCGGGGCGTTCCTCGCCGCGGTTGCGCATCTCGCGGAACGTGACGCAGGTCCCGACGGTCGCGCCGCGCGCGAGTACCTCGACGCGTTCTCGAAGCGCCGCCAGATCGTCGCGCAGAGCAGCGGGAAGTACGACCTGCTGGGGCGGTTCGCGCCCGCGATCAAGGCCGCTGACGGCGCACTGCTCTTCACCGAAACCGTGCGCGCCGCGAACCACGCGATCAATCGGTTGGATCCGCTCGTGGCGATCGAGTTGATCACCGGGTCGACGGCACGCCGTCAACGCCGCGACATTCTCGACGATCTGCGTGTCCGTCGACTCGACGCGGTCGCTGCGCCCCGCGTGCTCGACGAGGGCATCGACGTGCCCGACGCGAACCTCGGCATCGTCATGAGCGCAAGCCGTACCCGCCGCCAGATGATCCAGCGCATGGGCCGTATCCTTCGCCGCAAACGGCCGGGCGTCGGGGCGCGTTTCGTCATCATGTTTGCCAAGGACACCTTGGAGGATCCTTCGGCGCGCGTCGAGCGCGACGGATTCCTCGACGAGATCGAGCGCATCTCCGAGGCCGCAGGCGTGTTCGACGCCGATCGGTTCGAAGAGTTGGCGGCATTTCTCGGAGAACCCGGCCCGGCAGTGGTGCCTGAGCCCGAGCGTCTCGCCGCGTACCACCACGCCGTCGCCACGGTCGGTCCCTGGGGTTCGCCCGACGAACGCGTGACCGCGCTGACCGAACAACTCGGGGCCGAAACGCTCTACGCGTACGTGAGCTTCGCGCGACGCCATCGACCGGGACCGTTGCACGAGGCCGTGTGGCGCACCATCGGCCCGCAGCTGCCGCGACCCGAGCCCGAACTCGCGCCGTACCTCGAGCTCGAGCTGGCCGATCTGCCCGACATCGCGAAACCGAAGGTCGAACCGAGACGTTTGTCGACGGGTCAAGCGCCCCTCGAGATAGCGGCGGTCGGCGCGGGTTGGCGCATGAGCTGCACGGGTTGCGGCGAAGCGTCGCCCCTCGTGCGGTTCCGGTGGCAGGTGCTCGACCAAACGGTGACCTGCCGCTGCGCGTAATCGGTGCGTGTCCGCGCGAGGCCCCGATGGCCCTATGCGCGCAGCACGAGGAGGAACTGGCCGCCGCCTGGTTCGACGTCGGCCGTCACCGCGAGGTCGGGTCGTAATCGCGAAATTCGATCGGCCAACCAGGCGGCGGCGGCGTCGCCGTCGACCCGCGTGGGGCAGCGCGCCATGATCTCGCGACCGCCTTTGCGCCCAAGACGCTCGACGCTGGCGATGATGGGGGCTGGGTCGCCCACGAAGAGATGCGCGGGCCACGGGATTACAGCGGCAATGGCGCCCTTCTTCGTGTTGCACCCACGGTGCGCGAGCCGTTCGTTGTCCCCGCTCGCTGCGGCGGCTTTGCCCTTGGTCTTCGTGGTGCGACTGTCGATGCTCGGGCCGCGCGCGTCGTTGACCGACATTCGAGGGTCGACGGTCTCGTCGCACAACCAACAGCGCCACCCGTCGCGCGCGGCGACTTCATCGAGGCGACTCATCGTGGGTCAGCTGCGTGGGTCGTCGCCTCGTGCATGGCGGCACCGTACCCGACGCCGGCGTGCAGACTGTGGCGCATGACCATCGCTCGTTCACTGGTGCTCGTCCGTCACGGTGAGACCGCGTGGAGCCGCGATCGTCGCCACACGGGCCGCACCGATCTGCCCCTGACCGATCTCGGGCGCCAGCAGGGCGACATCCTCGCGGCCCGACTTGCCCGGTACACGTTCGCGCGTGTGTTGTGCAGTCCGTTGCAACGTGCGGCCGAGACGTGTCGACGGGCGTGCCCAGGTGCCATCATCGAGCCGTGTACCGACGCACTCGAGTGGGACTATGGCGTCTACGAGGGTCGACGCACCGATGACATTCGCCGCGACATTCCCGGCTGGTCGGTATGGACCCATGCCATCATCGGTGGTGAGGCGGTCGATGATGTCGGTGCTCGGGCCGACCGTGTCATCGAGCATGCGCTCGCGACGAGCGGCACGGTCGCGGTGTTCGCGCATGCGCATTTCTTACGCATCGTCGGAGCACGTTGGATCGGTCTCGCCGCCGTGGCCGGGCGCAGCTTCGTGCTCGAGCCGGCGACGGTCTCCGTGCTCGGCTTCGAGCGCGAGGAACGCGTGATCGAACGCTGGAACGACGCGTAGGAGGATGCGCCGAGAGGCGTGTGCGACCCACGAGACGCACGCCTCTCGGTTGGCTCGCTTGGTCAGGTCAGCGAGTACGACTGAATCGCGCCACTGCGATGGCGCCGAATACCAGCATGATGGCGGCCGACCACATCAGGCTGAGCACGATCCAATAGCCGGTGGTGTGGCCAATGCCGACCGCGCCGGTGCCGCCCTGCATCAGGCTGCGCACCGCGTTGATGATGACACTGATCGGCTGGTTCGCCGCGAACGGCTGCATCCATCCCGGCATGCTCTTTATGGGC
>JANMVY010000118.1:0-7937 GCA_031393535.1 Actinomycetes bacterium
GCACCGCGCACACCGGTGCGACCAACCAGGCCGGGTGCATGGTGCTCGCGGAACTCGGCGCCGTGATCTCACGGGCGGCCACGGTGGAGGTCACGATCAGAACTGCACCTTGACGTTGCCCCGCGACTCGGGCTCGGCTTCGAAGTATTCACGGGCCGTGAATCGGAACATGGCCGCGAAGATCGACGGCGGGAAGGTCTGGATCTTGGTGTTGTAGCGCTGCACGATGTCGTTGTAGTACTGCCGTGCGTAGGCGATGCGGCCCTCGGTGCCCGTGAGCTCTTCTTGCAAGGCGAGGAAGTTCTGGTTCGCTTTGAGGTCGGGATAGGCCTCGGAGAGTGCGAAGAGTGACTTGAGGGTGCCGGTGAGCACGTTGTCGGCCGCAGCCTGCTCACCGGGACCCTTGGCCGACATCGCGATGTTGCGGGCCGCGATGACGGCCTCGAGTGTCTCGCGTTCATGCGCCGCGTATCCCTTGACGGTCTCGACCAGGTTCGGTATGAGGTCGTAGCGACGCTTCAGCTGCACGTCGATCTGCGCCCATGCGCCGTCGACGGCGTTGCGCAACTTGACGAGCCCGTTGTAGATGCCGGTCACGAGCAGACCGAGCACAACAACGACGGCGATGATGATGAGCAACGTGACCACGGGCCCTCCTTCGGTGCGCAGAGCCGACGAGTGCGATCGGCCCGAGGCAGGTTACCGCCTCGCCGAGCCCGGAGGCGCGCACCCGCGTGTGACCCTCAACGGTGCCGCTGGGCCCGTGCTTCGGCGTAACACTCGAGATACGCGTCGGCGAGCCGATTCATCGAAAATTGTTCGGCGCGAGCCGAGCCGTGTACGGCGAGGTCGCGGCGTCGGCCGGCGTTCGCCAGAACTTCGGTCAACGCGGCCGCCAACGCGCTCGGATCGCCCGGAGGCACGAGCACCGCGTCGCGACCGGCTCGTGCCACGTTCGCATACCCGGGGAGATCGCTCGCCACGATCGCCGTGCCCGCGGCCATCGCCTCGATGAGCACGACGCCGAAGGATTCGCCCCGCAACGACGGTGCGCAGAACACGTGGGCGCCGCGCATCCGGGCCAGCTTCTCGTCGTCGGTTACGCGTCCGAGCCATTCGATGCGCGGGTCGCCCGCCGTTGCCATCTGCAGCACCGGCGTCTCGGGCCCGTCGCCGGCGATCCACAAGCGAGTATCGACCGGCAACGAGGCCATCGCCGCGAGCAGCACGGCAAGGCCTTTGCGCGGCTCGTGGCGTCCGACGAAGAAGATCGTCGGGCCGGCGGTCGCGGCGGGCTCGACGGCATGCACGCGGTCGACTTCGATGCCGTTGTACAGCACCCGGTAGGAACCGCCGAGCGCGGCCTCGGCCATCGCCCGTGCTTCCTCGCTCACCGCGCAGCGGACATCGATGCGGCGGGCCAACGCCCGTACGCCGGGCCGAATCCACCGATACGCCTTCGACCCGCCCGCCGCATGGAACGTGCCCACGATCGGCGCGGGGCGCAGGAGCAGGGTGGTCATCGTCGCCCCGGGGGCCAGGGGCTCGTGGAGATGCACGACGTCGAAGTCCTCGTCGCGCAAGGCGCGAATCACACGCAGTTGCGCCGACGCGTCGGGCGCGATGGGTGCCATCGAGCCGTTGGCGGCGGTGGGAAGGCTGTTGCCGAGCGGAGTGACACCGGCGTCGGGAGGCGGCCCGTCGCACGGGCCGAGCACGCGGGTCTCGTGCCCCTTCGAGCGGAGCACCCGTGCGAGGGCGAGCACTTGTCCCTGCACTCCGCCGGGCAGGGTGAGGCTGTACGGGCAGACGATGCCGATGCGCACGATCAGTTCTCGCGGCCGGGCATAGCGCGGCCGATGGCCGCATAGTCGCTCGGCCAGTTCGGCTGCATGAGGTGCCATTGCTCCGGAGCGCGACGGATGAGCACCTCGAGCTCGTCGGCGAGCAACTGGGTGACCCGGGTGACGTCGTCGCGCAACCGGCCCTCGCGCACCGCGGGCAGGGGTGGCCGCACGATTGCGTAATGACCGGTGCCGTCGAAGTACACCGCCGCGGGCAGGATCGGGGCACCGGTGCGCAGCGCGAGTGTCGCCGGCCCGGCGGGGAGCATGGTGCGCTCGCCGAAGAACGACACCTCGACCGCGGCGCCACCCACGTGGCGATCGCTCAACAGACAGGTCACGTGGTTCTCGCGGATCGCACGGTTCACCGCTGACCCGGCGTCGGGACCAAGGGTGATGATGTGCATGCCGAGGCGCGAGCGCAGGTCGCTGAACCACGTCGACAACTCGGGTGGGTTCAGTTGCTCGACCACTGCGCTCACCGGCACGCGGGGCACCAGGGCGAGCCAGAAGCCGGCCCACTCCCAGCCGCCTAGGTGCGGCAGGGCGAGGATGGGCCCCGTGCGGGCCTTGAGCGCCGTGTCGACGTGCTCGTACCCGACGACCCGGAACCGCCGCGCGACCTCGTCGACGTCGAGACTCGGCAGCTTGAAGCTCTCCATGTAGTAGCGGGCGTAGGAGGCGTACGTGGCCCGCACGAGGCGCCGCAATCGCCGCCCGCGCAACTCGACGCCGTGAATCCGCCGAAGGTTTCGCTCGATGATCGCTCGGCGCGGGTTGTGACGTGGCCCGAGGACCGCACCGAAGATCGCCGACAACGCGGGCATGCACCGCACTGGGGTGCACCGGGCGAGGAACGCCGCCAGTTGGTAGACGCGAACAACCCTGGGGGTGCGAGTGCTCACGTGCGCGCTGCGGGGATCAGTTGGATCGGTCGCGCTCGCGAAGGCGACGACGCCAGGCGGCCGCCGATGCTCCGTCACGGTCGTAACGGCGACGCGAACGCGAGCTCGCTCCGGTCGCGAGTCGGCGTTGCGCCAAGCGCTCACGCGCCGGCGTGGGAATGGGCCGACCGCTCGCCTGGCGCCACACCTTAACGAAACGCTGCACCGCGGTCATAGCGGTGAGCACGAGCATCACCCAGAGCACGCCTACGAGCAACTCGCTGAACAACAGCCCGAAGCCGAGCGCGATGAACCGCTCGGCGCGCTCCATGAGCCCGCCCTTGGCGTCGAATCCGAGTGACTCGGCCTTCGCTCGCTGATACGACACGAGCATCGCGGTCGCCATGAGCGCCACGGGCAACATGACGATGCGGCTGTCGGGGCGATCGCTCACCAGGTGCCAGGCGACACCGCCGAAGAGCAGCGCGTCGGTGAACCGATCGGAGACCGAGTCGAAGAACGCACCCCGAGCCGACGAGCTGCCCGAGGCCTTGGCCACGGCACCATCGAGGGCATCGGGGACGCCAGTGAGGATCAACAACAGCAGGCCGAGCCGCAGGCTGCCCGCACCGATCGCGACCGCGGCACCGGCGGCCATGACGATGCCCACGATCGTGACGGCATCGGCCGTGACACCGGTCTTGTGCAGGCTCTCGCCGATGGGCGTGAGGCCTTTGTCGACCGTGGACCGCCAGTGGCCGTCGAACATGGTCACACTCCGAGGATCGTCCGTCGGCTCGAGCGACTCCGCAGTTCGTGGCGCCGCGCCGACCCGTGGGGTTCGCCATGATGGTACCAGCGACAGACGTATCGCCGAACGCAAGGAGAGCATTCACGTGAACGAAAACAACGAGAAGGCGTTCCTCGGGCTGGTCCGCTCGTGGGAGCACGGCGGCGTCGAGTTGGTGTGCGCCAAGATCCGCGAGCTGTTCACCGACACCACCGTGTGGGTACAGCCCGGGCTCCCCACCGCCACCGGGGCCGACGAGGCGATCGCCATCGTGCAGACCTGGGGCGCGGCGTTCTCGAGCTACGACCTCGAGATCCGCCACGTCGCGAGTACCGACGATGCCGTGCTCGTAGAGCGCTTCGAGACCTTCAAACACCCCGACGGGTCGATCTTTCTTGCGCTGCCCGTGGTCGGCGTGGCCGAGTTCCGTGACGGCAAGATCGCGAACTGGCGTGAGTACTACGACAGCGCGGCTGTGCCCGGGCTCGGCAGCTGACGATCTGCACAAATGCCTTTCGTCGTCTGACCACCGACGGTGCTGCTCAGCCCTCGCACATTCGGCTGCGTCCACTTGTTGAGCGACACCACTCGTTGTTGAGCGACACCACTCGCCCACTGTCCGCGGCGGGTGTGACGGGGCTCTTGACTAGTGCCGGTTGCGGGTGTCCCATAAACTGGGGGTTTGACAGTGCATTTCGTGCGTCAAGAAACAACAGGGGAGTGTTCCAGCCGGTTGAGCATTTCACTGAAGATTCGGTCAAGAACGCTCCGAGCAACGGCCGCCTCGCCGTGTGCACGTTCTCGGAGACCTTCACCGACGCCTATGGCACGGGTACGTTCGGTGGCACCGCGAAGGTGAGCTCCACAAAGGGCAAGTAGGGCTCCTTGCCAGACGCTCGACCGGACCCCACTTCGGTGGGGCCCGCCCGTGTCCCGACACTTCTCCGCTCGGGCATGGCCAGCCGAGGCTCCCGAGTTGGAGATGCGGGCAGGGGGCTGACCTGCTGGTGCCGCTGTCCTTGATAACCAACCGTGCCGCACCTGTGCGGCGTTCCCTGAGCGTGGCCGGAACGTCGGGCCGCTGATCTGTCAGCGCGGCGTGTAGGACACCCAGTACCTCGCCACGAAGATGCCATCGGGCTGCGCGGTGGGTGACCCGGCGCTGCAGTCCGCCATCTGCGCCGCGTTGTACGAGTACCAGGTGCTGGCGTTCCGCAACCAGTTCCTCGACGACGAGACGCATGTCGCGGTGGCGTCGTTCTTCGGGGCGCCGCAGATCCATCCGATCGCCCAGGTGGTCGGCGTCACCAGCCCCGTCGGGGAGATCGCGGACTCCGCGACGAAGCTGCCCGATCGCGAGGGTTGGCACACCGACGCACCGTTCATGCCGCAGCCGCCGAGAGTGGCCGTGCTGCGGGCCGTGCATGTGCCGCCGTGGGGTGGCGACACACTGTGGGCGAGCATGTACGCCGCGTATGACGCGTTGTCCCCGATCATGCAGACGGTGCTCGACGGACTGCGCGTGAAGTACCCGCCCCAACAGGGGCTGCTCGATTACGTCAAAGCACACCTGGGTGACGAGGTTGCGGGCAAGGTGCGTGAGCTCGTCGGCAACGGTGCCGAGCATCCCTTGGTGTGCACCCACCCGAAGACCGGACGGCGGGCGCTGTATTTCGCACGCGGTTTCGCGGACTCGATCGTGGGCATGCACGCCGACGAGGGCGTCATTCTCTGGCCCTACTTGGAAAGCCTCGCGACTCGGCCGGGCATCCAGTGCCGCTGGCGTTGGCACGACGGAGACGTCGTCATGTGGGACGAGCGTGCGACGCAGCACTCTGGTGCCGCAGACCATTCGGGCCAAGACCGTGTGCTGCGACGCGTGCTGGTCAGCGGCGACACGCCCTGCTCAGTTTCTCGCAGGTGTGCCCCTGCGCACCCGGAGCGCGGGTCGGGTAGTCGGCCGGCGCCTGGCTTCAGGCGGCGTGTGATGGTTCGGTGAAGCTGATGGACCAGGTGTCGAGGCGTTCGCCGAGTGGGTGGCGGTATTGGTGGCCGGCTGGCGGGGCGGGTGGTGGGCCGGTGGGGGGCAGGGGGCCGGGGTGGGTGATGCGTTGGCCGTTGACGGTGAAGATCATGGTGTCGGGTTTGTCGGCGTTGCCGGTCATGTTGAACAGTTTTTTGTGGAGGGCGCGGTGGTGGTAGGGGCATAGGGCGAGCAGGTTCGCGGTGTTGGTGGGGCCGTTGTTGGACCAGTGGATGATGTGGTGTACCTGGAGGTGGCGGGCGCTGTTGCAGCCGGGGTGGCGGCATGAGCGGTCGCGGTCGACGATGATGCGGCGGGTGTGGTTGGGGATGATCTGCTCGGCGCGGCCGATGTTGATGGGGTGGCCTTCGTGTTCCCATAGGGGGCGCGCGGTGCCGTCGCAGGTGGCGTGTTCGAACATGGCTTTGGGTAGCGCGGGCCCGGCGTTGAGCCAGCTGCGGTTGGTGTCGAGGTGGATGTAGGTGCGGTAGCGGTCGACGCGTTCGGGGTTGGTCACCGCGCTGAGTGAGCGGGTGGCGACGTCGACGAGGGCGTCGACCCAGGTGAGTTCGTGGTGCCCGGCGCGAAAGAGCCGGTCGTGGGCTTCGTTGATTGCGTGTTCGATGGTGGCGCCGTCGAGGGTGTCGCCTTCGACGACAAGGCGGAAGCGGCCGTTCTCGTCGAAGGTCAACGAGAACATGTCGTGGGGTGGGGCGGGTGCTCGGGTGTGAAACACCGGCGGTGCAGGCAAACGCAGCCCGGTCGCCGAGTCCCCCGGCGCGCCTGCGGTGTCACCGGCCGTGTCGTCCCCCGGCGTGTCATCGGTCGCGGCGTCATCGCCCGTGGTGCTCTCCGGCGTGTCGTCACCGGTCGGCGAGTCTCCCGGCGAGTCCGGCGTGTCACCCGGCGTGTCGTCGGTGGGGGTGTTCGGCCACGGGTATTGGCGCATAACGAGGCGGAGTTGGCTGACGGTGGCGTTGCGGGCGAGCACGGCGAGTTCGGCGTCGGCCCACGCGGGGGCGTGCGCGGCGACCATGGCGATCTGGTCGAGGGATAACTCGCCGCGTTGGAACGCGGCGTAGGTGCATGGGAGTTCGGTGCGGCGGCGTGCGACGGCGACGATGTGATGTGCGCGCGATGACGATGATCCGGTTTGCCACGCGACGAAGTGTTCGGGTGATTTGATGCCGGCCATGAACCAGGCACCGGTTTCGACTGCTTCAGCGACGGCCGCGACGAGTTGTGCATCGGCGACGTTGCGGTGCCCGCAGATTGTCGCGATGCGCTTGGCGAGGTGTCGTTGGTGGGCTTCGAGCGGTGGTATGTCCACATCACAAAGCGTACACGTGTTCGTATCGAACATCAACCCCCGCATTGCCTCGTTTGCGCGTCGGATGTCAGGAGCGACCTGATCACTCGTCGACGCGGCCGCTATGTGCGGGCGGAGACCAACCAGGCGCCGGTGCCGAGTCGGACTCCGACGCCCGACTCGTACCGTTCAGCGAGCGTGCCGCGAACGGATTCGATCGCGACGGCGCGCGCTGCGGGCTCGAGTCGGCCGAGCAGCCCGCAGCGATGCCCATACCGAGCAGGAACTCGATCGATTCATCGGGGGTGGCCACCCCCGCCGAGGAGGATGGTCGGCGAGATCGGCTCGATCTCGATCTGTGTGAACCCCCCAGCACCGAGCAGAGCAGTCGTCTCGTTGGGATCTTTGAGCGCGAACATGCCCGGCCCACAACCGCAGCCGACATCGAGCACACCTGGCACGCCCGTCAACGACTCGGGCGAACAGTCGACCGTGGCAACGATGTGCGTGCGCGTGAGATGACGTAGCTCGTCGAGCGAACCGGTCTGCACCCTACGACCTTGGCGGATGATCGTGACCCGGTCGCACAACGCCTCGACCTCCGCCAGGATGTGGCTGGACAACAGAACCGTGCGACCCTCCCCCTTCGCCTCCAGGACGCAATCGCGAAAGACCGCCTCCATCAACGGGTCGAGGCCCGCCGTGGGCTCATCGAGCACCAACAACTCAGCGGTGCTCGCGAGCGCCGCGACGAGCGCCACCTTCTGCCGGTTTCCCTTCGAATACGTTCGAGTCTTCTTCCGGGGAGCGAGCACCCCCCGATGCTGCAGCGTGACCTCCGGGCGATAGCCGATCGCTCGCACGTCGCTCGGTGCACTCGCGCAAGCGGTGCACCTAGTGTGCCGACATCAGCCCGACGCGAGGCTGGTCTCCTGCATCAGAAGGTAGAGGCACCGAGATGTCGTTGGCAGGCAAGGTCGCGATCGTCACGGGAGCAGGCGGCGCCGGCGTCGGAGGGCTCGGGGTCACCTACGTCCGCGCGCTCGCGGCGAACGGCGCGTCGGTGGTCGTGTCCGACGTCGATGGC
>JANMVY010000035.1:0-1685 GCA_031393535.1 Actinomycetes bacterium
TGCCTGGAGCGCGACCAGCACTCCGAGCGCGGTGCCCGAGTCGGTGAGTCGCAACACCAGCCACCCCTGGCCGATCGCCTGCATCCAGGTGCCGGCCTGCGACACGGTCTGGCCGATGATGTACAACCGGAAGTTCCGCACACGAAGAGCCGCGAACGTGCCGCCCTTTTGCCGGTGGGCGGAGACCGCTGCGCTCATGGGCCGGTGTCCTCGCCGACCTCACGCAGGGCACGCCGCAACGCGTCGCGCAATCGTCGGGCCATGCTCGGCGTGAGGTGCGCCACCATGCCGTATCCGGCGCGTCCGACCTCCTCGACCGTGAGTACGACCCGCGGTTCGGTGTCGGCGTAGTCGTCGCTCACGGCCACGTTCCAGGAGATCGCCGTGGCCCGCTCGGCGGCGCCATCGTCGCCGTCGTCGAGCACGGGCGCGTCGTCGGGGCCGAAGGAGTCGTAATCGATGGAGCGGCGCACCCGCCGAGTCTCGCGCCGATCAGGGCGAACCACTACGGTGCGCTCGCATGACCCCAACGAATTCGATGCGATTCGGTGCGTTCGTCGCCCCGTTCCACAGCCCGAAGGGCAACCCTTCGCTGCAGCTGCGTCGTGACATCGAGCTCGCGAGTCACCTCGACGATCTCGGCTTCGACGAGATCTGGTATGGCGAGCACCACTCGGGGGCATACGAGACCATCGCTAGAACGCGCGGCTGCAACTCGGCGCGTACAACCCTGGCGGTATCGAGGTCGCGGTTGCGTCGATGGTTTCGCCCGCCGGAGCCACGCTCGCGGGTCGTCTCGGACTTTCCATGCTGTCGTTGTCGGCCACCGACGCGCGCGGCTTCGACGCGCTCGACGTCAACTGGGGCGTACGCGAGAAGGTCGGTGCCGAGCATGGTCACCCTGCCGATCGTGCGACCTGGCGCATCGTCGCATCCATGCACCTTGCCGACACGCACGAGCAGGCTCGATCAGAGGTCGAGCACGGCATGCTCGACCTCTGTGGCTACATGGAGGGCATGAGCAGGTCCACGCTGCCTTTCGCGACCTCGGCGGGCGCGGCGGTCGATCATTGGATGACGAACGGGTTGCCGGTGTTCGGCGTGCCCACCATCGGCACCCCTGACGACGCGATCGCGACGATCGAGCGGCTCGTCGAGAAGACCGGCGGCTTCGGCACGTTCAGTTCCTCGCGAACAACTGCGCCACCTGGGAGGCCACCAAGCGCAGCTACGCGTTGTTCGCGGAGCATGTGATCCCTGCGGTGCGCGACATGAACGCAAGCCGCGTCGCGAGCATCGACTATGTCGGCGACAACGCCTCGCGGTTCTTCGGCGCGATGCAGGACGCGGTGCGCGAGGCGATCGCCAAGTACAGCCCTGCGTGAACCCCCGCCGTCCTTATCGACGACGCGGATCGCTCAGTCGACGCGGATCGCTCCGTCGACGAGGATCGCTCAGTCGAGGGGAGTCGTGGGGCGGGGTCGGCCTTCGTCGTAGCCGCTGCGGGACTGCACGCCCACAACGGCGTTCGCGTGCAGCTCGTCGATGTCGCGCGCTCCCGAGTACGTGCACGCGCTGCGCACGCCGGCGACGATCTGGTCGATGATGTCCTCGACGCCCGGTCGATCAGGGTCGAGGTAGAGGCGCGACGTGCTGATGCCTTCCTCGAACAGCTCTTTGCGCGC
>JANMVY010000039.1:0-5474 GCA_031393535.1 Actinomycetes bacterium
CTCTGCGGCGTCGATGGCGCGCGCCAGCTCGTCCATGGTGAGGTCGTCGCGGAAATGCACCTTGGCCCCGAGCAGGAGCTCCTCGGGGCCAAGGTGCTGCGTGCGCATGTGAATCAGTCTGACGACGTCCGAACTCGCGAGGAGCGCCTGCTCGATGGCTGCGAGATTCTCCGGTGTCGCGCTTTCACCGATCAACAGACCTTTCATCTCGATTGCGAGGACGATCGCGAGCACCGCGAGCAGGATGCCGATGGACAAGGTGCCGATACCGTCCCATCGCGCATCGCCGGTGACCGCGGCGATCACGAGCGCTCCGAACGCGAGCGTCAAGCCGATCAACGCACCGAAATCCTCGAGCAGGACCACCGGGAGCTCGGGCGCCTTCGCGCGGCGGATGTACTGCCACCACGACACACCGTGCCGTTCGTGGTTCGCCTCGCGGATCGCAGTGCGAAACGAAAACGATTCCAGCGCGATGCTCACGCCGAGCACGATGAAGGCCCACTGCAAACTTTCCACCGTGTGCGGGTGACGGATCTTGTCAATGCCCTCGTAGATCGAGAACAACGCGCCGAGAGAGAACAGCACGAGCGCTACGACGAACGACCAGAAGTACCGTTCGCGCCCGTAGCCGAACTGATGGCGCTCGTCGGCGACCCGACCCGATCGAGAGCCGCCGAGCAACAGCAGGCCCTGATTGCCCGTGTCGGCGAATGAATGGATGCTTTCGGACAACATCGACGCCGACTTGGTGAACACGAACGCCCCGAACTTCGCGAGAGCGATGCCCAGATTGGCCGCGAACGCGGCAACGATCGCTTTCTTGCCACCGCCAGCGGACACGACCGCCTCCATTCACAAAAATCGAGGCTACCCGGGTATCGCCGGGTGACGTGGACGCTCCGCCTGCCATGAGTGCGGTGCCGACGAAGCGCGACACCATGCCGAGCAGGAAGTAGGTGAGCGTGATCGAACGCGGGCCGAGTGAACGCGAGCCGCGCCGCGAGAAGCACGAGGAACGCCGACAACGGCGGGTAGATCGAGAATGCCACTTGCGCAACCGCGCCATACTCGCCGTTGGCGAGCACCGGATCGATGAGCCCGATGTAGAACACGACGAAGGATGCGAGCGCGAACATCGTGGCGTCGAGCCCGACACCCTCTGAACGCCCCGCCTGCCGCTGTCCGGTGGATTCGCGCACGCTGATGCCCGCCGCGAACAAGATGCTGATCGGCAACAGCAACCACCAGGCGAGCAGCGGTGCCGGTCGGTTGCGCCACGCGCCGACGCTGATCGCGACCACCGAGGCGAGGGTCACCAGCGGCGCGAGGTAGGCGCTCGCGGTTCCGGTCAGATCGAGTGCGTAGACGACGCTGAGGGTGGCCGCGACGATCAAAAACGTGCGCGCCGGTCGTCCAGAGCGGATTGCTCGCACGTCCTGGTCGCGGTGGCGCATAGGTCTCTTGTCGGTTTTCCGGCCCGATCTTGAGTCCGGCTACGATGTCGGCCGTTGTCCCGAGGAGGATTTCCATGCCGACCGTCTTCGCGAATCCCGATGCCGTCCTCGCTGCGGTCGGCCAACACCTCGGGTTCACCGACTGGATCACCGTCGACCAGGACCGCATCAATCGGTTCGCGGACGCCACCGGTGACCACCAATGGATTCACGTCGACCTCGAGAAGGCCCAAGCCGGTCCGTTCGGCGGGACCATCGCCCACGGCTATCTCACGCTCGCGCTCACCAACCTGTTCCTGCCCCAGCTCGTGTCGGTCGAGAACCTCTCGATGGGCATCAACTACGGCGTGAACAAGGTGCGGTTCCCGACACCGGTACGCGCCGGGTCGCGTATTCGGGGTGGCGCCGAGATCGCGGCGTGCGACGAAGTCCCCGGCGGTGTGCAGGCCATCATCAAGATCACCGTCGAGATCGAGGGTTCCGCCAAGCCGGCCTGCATCGTCGAGAACGTCACCCGCTACTTGCGCTGACCGGTCGCGGCGAGCAATAGGCTTTCCTCTCATGGCGAAGCGCAAACTCCGGCGGGCCGCGGCGGCTCCGAAGTCGCTGCCATCGGTGCTGCCGGGGCTCATCGGCCCCCGCCGGGCCGTGCCCCGCGAAATTCCCCGGCCGCCGTACGCGCTCACCGGCGATCCGGGCCGCGCCCGGCCGAATCCGGTCCGCACGCCCGAGATCATCGAACGCATGCGCGTGGCCGGTCGCGCCGCGGCCGACATCTTGGTGCACGCGGGCAACCATCTCGAACCGGGTCTCACCACCGACAAGCTCGACGCGATCGTGCATGACAAGACCATCGCGTTTGGCGGGTACCCGAGCCCACTCAATTATCGCGGCTTCCCGAAATCGGTGTGCACGTCGGTGAACGAGATCATCTGCCACGGTATCCCCGACAGCCGTCCACTCGCCCACGGCGACATCGTCAACGTCGACGTCACGATCTTTCTCGATGGGGTTCACGGCGACACCTCGGCCACGTTCGCGGTCGGCGACATCGACGAGCATTCCAAGGTGCTCGTCCGCGAAACGCGCAACGCGCTCTACCGCGCGATCGAGGTCGTGAAGCCGGGTGTACCCATCTACGAGATCGGTCGTGCCATCGAGAACCACGCGCACAAGCACAACCTCGGGGTGGTGCGCGAGTTCATCGGCCACGGCATCGGCGAGGAGTTTCACGGCGTCTTGCAGATCCCGCACTACTACGACGGTCGGGCCCGCACCATCCTCGAGGAGGGCATGACCTTCACGATCGAGCCGATGCTCACCTTGGGCGATCCGTCGCTGGGCGTGTGGGACGACGACTGGACCGCGGCCACTCTCGACGGGCGGCGCAGCGCGCAGTTCGAGCACATGCTGGTGGTCACCGCTGACGGCTGTGAGATCTTGTCGGTGGCCTCCGACGGTCGCCTCCCGAGCGACGTGCTCAACTTCGGCTGAACAACGCGGCGACTAGGCCGTCGGCGCCGCAGCGAAGCCGTACAGCCGCGCCACGTTGTCCCACAGGATCTTGCGCTGTTCCTCGGCCGGCACGCCGGCGAGCCGGGCGCTCATGATCTGCTGTGAACGCGGGAAGGTCGATTCAGTGTGCGGGTAGTCGCTGCCCCAGCAGATGCCGTCGATACCGATCGCAGCCCGCTCGCGAATGCCGAGCTCGTCGTCCTGGAAGCTCGAGAAAACGTTGCGGCGGAAGAAGTCGCTCGGTCGTTCTGCCGTGTCGAATCGCCGGTATCGGGCGTTGCCGTGGCGTTGCGTGTAGGTGTAGTCGAGGCGTTCGAGGAAGAATGGGATCCACCCGAGCTCGTGCTCGATCACGCCGACGTGCAGGCCCGGGTGGCGGTCGAACACCCCACCGAAGATCATGTCGGCCACCGACACCTTGACCCAGTGCTCGCAGACTGCGAAATAGCTCGGGCGAATCCGTGACAGATCGCGGTCGACGCCGGTTGCGCCGCGGCGGTTCGCGCCGAGGTGCAGCGACACTGGCATGCCGAGCCGGGCTGCGGCCTGCCAGAGCGTGTCGAACGCCGGGGAGTCGTAGAGCCGATCGGGCGTGGCTGCCGTCGGGATCATGGCGCCCGCGAGGCCGAGCGCATGCGCCCGCTCGAGCTCGACAACCGCTTCGCCGATGTCGTCGGTGTTGAGCATCGCCACACCCTTCAAGCGGTGCGGTGCCGCGGCGCAGAACTCGGCGAGCCAATCGTTGTACACGCGGCAGCACGCGGTGAGCAGTTCGTGATGCGCCTGGGTGTAGAGCATCAACCCTTCGGTGGGGTACAGCACCGACCCCCAGACCCCGTCGGCTTCGTTGTCGCGCAGGTTGGCCTGCGGGTCATAGCCACCGGGCCGGACCTCGGCGAAGGTCGCGCCGGTACGTAACTCGATCGGCTTGTCGAATCGGTCGCCGGTCTGCGCACCACCGGCGAACGACAGCGTGCGCTGCTCGGCGACCACCCACCACTGCGTGCCGGTGGCGTCGTCGAGCACCACGTGCGGTGCCTCGTCTCGCCAGCGTCGGTCGAGACGGGTGGTCCACAGATCGGGCGGCTCGATGAGGTGGGTATCGGACGACAGCATCGTCGGGATCATCTCGTCAGGCTCCCTGTTGATCGGTTTCGTCCGCCGGCACGAGCGGCTCCGCCACCGACACCCCGAGCGTGGCCATGGCCGCGAAGTGACTGGCGGGTATGGCGATGGTGCCCGCCGCTCGCCGCTCGCGCTTGAGCTGCTGCGAGCGCAACCCGGGGTACAAGATCTCGTCGACACCGGCTTTGCGGGGCGCCCCGGTGACCATGTCGACGAACGCGTCGACCTTCTCGAACACCCGACCACTCGGGTCGAGCCGCTGGGGGTCGATCACGAGCAGCGTGGTGCCGTAGCGGCCGCGTTCGGGCAGGTGGTGATACAGCGTCCACGGCGGATCGGTGTCGGTGAGCAGCGACGACAACAGGCCGATGAGAAACACCATTGCGTAGCCCTTGTGGCTGTCACCGAGTGGCACGAGCGAACCCTTCACCGCGACACCGGTACCCCCGGTCGCGGCGATGAGATCCCAGTCGGGAAACTCGGCCGCGCTGGTCGTTGGGTTGCCGTGCTGGTCGAGCAGCAGGCCCGGTGCGATCTGCTCGCCTTGCGCCGCGGCGGTGAGGATGGGGCTGGCCGAGCTCTGGGTGAACGACATGTCGCAGATGACCGGATCGCGGTTCGCCGCGGGGACACCCCACGCCATCGGCGCGTTGCCCAACAATGCCACCGTGCCACCGAGCGGCGCGACCGTCGGCACGCTCTGCACCATGGCCATCGCGACCATGCCCTGTTCGACGGCGCGGGCGATGAACGGCGTCAGCAGCTCTGCGGTGGCACGCGCGCCAACGAAACCGACCCCGAACTCGCGCGCCTTGTCGATTGCGAGGTCGATGCCGAACTTGCACACCAGCCGGCCGAATGCCTGGGGGCCGCCGTCGACGATGGCCGTGGCACCGTGCTCGCGCACGATCTCGACCGTCGGTGCCATGTCGAGCTTTCCCGCTCGTGCCGCGGCGATGAGCCCGGGGATCTTGGCGACACCCCGCGCGTGATCACCCTGTATCGCCTTGTCGAGGTTCGTGGCGGTGAGGAACGCAGCGTCCTGCGAGCTCGCGCCCACCGATGCGTACGCGGCACGGCTCACCCGCTCGAGGTCCGCGATCGCGACGTGCACCCGCGGTTCGTCGGAGTCCCACCACTGACCGTAGGTGCGCCGTGATTCGCCCATGTGCGGCATCGTAGAACGTCGGCGTGACGCGCACGGGCCCGCACCTCGAAGGGTGCGGGCCCGCATTGCGAATCACCGTCGCGCGACCGGGCCGCCTCACGGTGTGGCTCGGCCGCGCTGCGCTCTACTTGATGGCGAGCACCTTGTCGGCGACCGTACGATCGACGATCTTGCTCTCGGCCACCGGTGTCGTGAACTGGGTGATCACG
>JANMVY010000043.1:0-5216 GCA_031393535.1 Actinomycetes bacterium
GACGGTGACGAATGGGTGGTGAACGGGCAGAAGGTCTGGAACTCGGGCGCGCACTACAGCGACTGGGGCATCCTGCTCACGCGCACCAACGTCGACGCGTCCAAGCATCGCGGTATCACCTATTTCGTCGTCGACATGCGCACGCCGGGTATCGAGGTACGGCCCCTGCGTCAGATCACGGGCGCTGCGCATTTCAACGAGGTGTTCTTCACCGATGTGCGAATCCCGCACGAGAACATCATCGGCCAGGTCGACGCAGGCTGGGGCCCCATGATGACCACGCTGTCGAACGAGCGCACGCTCATCGGTGGCGCGACCCGCGGTGATTTCGGCGAGGTGGTCGACCTCGCTCGGCGGCTCGGTGCTGATCGTGATCCGGTGCTTCGCCAGAAGCTCGCGCAGTCGTACACCCGCAGCGCGGTCCTCAAGTACTTGGGCTACCGCGTGCGTACGGCAACCGCGCGCGGGCAGGCCCCCGGGCCCGAGAGTTCGGTGATGAAGCTTCTCGTTTCCCAGCACATGAGCGGTCAGGGCGACCTCTACATGGCGATGCTGGGTGCTTCGGGCATGCTCGCCGCCGACTCGGCCATCGACGGCGGACGTTGGCAGATGGAGTTCCTCGGGCAGTGGAGCGCGAAGATCGGCGGCGGCACCGACGAGATCCAGCGCAACACCATCGGCGAGAAGGTTCTGGCGCTGCCACCCGAGCCGCGTGTCGACAAGAACATCCCGTTCCGGGACATCCCGAGATGATCGCCTGATTCAGGCCAGTGCGTCGATCTCCGCCAGGAGCTCGTCGATCATCTCGATCTCTCGCGCGAAGTACCGAGCACTCCAGGCCGTGACTATCACCGGGAACTGCATGTCGGCTCGCGCCTGCGACCAGGTTGCCGCTGCGCCGGCGTCGTCGCGCATGCGCTCCGCGTACGCGCGGTGCGATTCGAGGATGGTGCGCAGCCGTGCGGGTGTCGTCAGATGTCCGAGCCAGACCCGCAGCAGCGGCGAGTGTTTGAGCATCGGTGGTTCGACGTCGTCCTGTTCGACCCAACGCACGAGTGCGGCGCGGCCCTCGTCGGTGATGCGGTACACACGCTTGTTGCGCAGGTCGTCCTGGGGGACCTCGCGCGCGGTGACGTAGCCCATCGTGTCGAGCCGTTTGAGCTCGTTGTAGATCTGGCTGACCGCGGGAGCCCAGTAGAAGAAGCGCAGGCTCGAATCGGCCCACTTCTTCAGGTCGTAGCCGGAAAGCTCGCGATCGAACGACAGCAGACCGAGCAACGCATAGGCGGTGGCCGGGAGCTTCATGTTACTGTTTGTAACACAATGGCCGGGGGGTTGGGGAATGAAGTTCTCGATGATCTTCGAGGCGCAGATGGCGTTCCCATCGCGCGAGAACGAGCAGCAGTGCATTCGTGACTGCGTCGATCAGGCGGTGCTCGCCGAACAGGTGGGGTTCGACCGCATCTGGGCCGTCGAGCACCACTGCCTCAAGTGGTACGCGCACATGTCCGCGCCTGAGATTTTCCTGACGTGGGTCGCGGCCCGCACCGAACGCATCCGCATCGGTCACGGTGTCGTGTGCATGCCGTTCGGGTACAACCATCCGCTGCGCGCCGCCGAGCGCATTGCGATGCTCGACGTGTTGTCGAACGGTCGTGTCGACGTGGGCGCGGGTCGCGGTGCGACGTTGCAGGAGATGTCGGCGTTCGGGGTGAACCCCGACGACACCTACGCCCAACTCGAGGAGTCGTTGCGCATCATCTCGAACTGCTGGCGCGAGGACGAGTTCGAATGGCACGGTTCGCTCGACATCGCGCCGCATCCGATCTTGCCGCGCCCCGTACAAGATCCGCACCCACCGCTCTACATGGCCTGCACCAAGAACGACACCGTGCGCCTCGCCGCGGAGCTGGGGGTCGGTGCGTTGGTGCTCGGCTTCGCGGGTGCCGACGAGATTCGCACCATGCGCGCGATCTACGACGAGACCATCGCGACGCGCACTGGTGAACGTTTCGTCAGCGACCATCCGAACGATTGGTTCTCGGCGCTGTGTCCGACGGTGATCCTCGACGACCGCGATCTCGCGTTCAAGCACGGCGCACGCGCCCAGCGATTCTTCGCGGAGGCGATCATGCACTGGAATCTCGGCACGCCGCCGCCCAACCCGGGCACTGACGACGAAGACACGGCACTGCTGATCGATCAGGCGAAAGGCAACGTCGTGGCGCGAATGAGCGAGATGCAGATCCCGCTCAGCCCCAACGCAACGAGCACCTTCAACATCGAACACGCCTACGGCAATGCCGAAGACGCGATCCGTTACGTGAAGGAGCTCGAGAACGCGGGTGCCGACGAGATCATGTGCATGATCCAGATGGGCACCCTGACACAGGACATCATGCTCGAGACCATTCGCCAGTTCGGTACGAACGTGATCCCTCACTTCCGCGCGCAGAACGCGGCGAACTAACGTCGGCGCACCTGTCCCGAAGGGAGCGCACTCGATGCGTCACATGAAGATCTTGGTCGCGGAGCTCGTCGGCACGATGATCCTCGTCATGGGTGGTCCGGGCAGCGCCATCCTCGCGGGCAACGGCATCGGCACGCTCGGCATCTCGCTGGCGTTCGGCGTGTCGCTGCTCGTTGCGGCGTACGCGATCGGTCCGGTGTCGGGGTGCCACATCAACCCTGCGGTCACCATCGGGCTCTGGCTCATGCGCAAGACCGAGGGCGCGAAGGTGCCCTTCTACCTGGTCGGTCAGGTCATCGGGGCAGCCGTCGGTGGATTGGTCATTTTCGCCATCGCGAACGATCTCGACAGCTTCGACGCGAAGAACAATTTCGCGGCCAACGGCTGGGGCGCGCACTCGCCCGGTGGGTACGGCTTCGCGGCGATGGTCATCGTCGAGATCCTGTTCACTGCGTTCTTGGTGTTCGCGGTGTTGAGCACGACGCACCGTTCGTTCCCCGTCGCGCAGACCGGCATGGTCGTTGGCCTCGCACTCGCGCTCATCCACCTCGTGACAATTCCCGTTGACAACACGTCGGTCAATCCCGCACGCAGCATCGCCACCGCGCTGTTCGCAGGTACCGACGCGCTGAAGCAGTTGTGGGCCTTCGTCGTCTTCCCGATCGTCGGTGCGTTCGTGGGAGTGCTCGCCTGGGTCGCAGTCGACGACGCGAAGCTCGAGGACACCATGCTCGGCGAGATCGTCGACGAGCTCACCTGACGCCACGCGCCGCGAATTGTCGCGCTCGTTACCAGCGGTCCCAGTGCGTCACGAGGTCGAGCGGCTCGCGGGTGGCTTCTCGGAACGGGTTTCCGGTCGCGTAGCCGAACGGGATGAGGGCAACCTGCATCACCTCGGCGTAAGGGATGTCGAGGATGCCCGCGGCTTCCTCCTCGAGCGCGAGGTGCACCGTGGTCCACACGCTGCCGATGCCCCGCGCCCGTGCCGCGAGCATGAAGCTCCACGCCGCCTGTATCACCGAGCCGACGTGGCTTGCCGTGGCCATGCGCCAGGGCCCATCGGTGCGTCCGGTGATGCACGGGATCAACATGCCCGGCGAGCGTTGGATGTGGTCGAAGAACCAGTGCGCGGAACTGTTGACCCGGGCGGTCTGCGCGTCGTAGGTCTCGGTGTCGGCCGGTGCGATGCGCGTGAGCGTCTTCACGTCCGATTGTGCCGCCGCCACCGAGCGGCGGTAGAGATCGCCGATCGCATTGCGTTGTGCTTCGTCGGTGACGACGACGAAGTGCCAGTTCTGCCGATTCGATCCGGTGGGGGCTTGCACCGCGATGTCGAGGCATTCGCGAATGACGTCGCGGGGTACCGGGCGATCGAAGTCGAGTCGCTTGCGGATCGCCCGGGTGGTGCGCAGGACCTCGTCGGCAGTGAGCTCGTTCCCCATGCGCGCAGCCTAGGTTCGTTCGCCCGCCGCGAGCCGGGCGAACGCGTCGCGCACGGCGTCGCAGGCCGCGTCGGACCCGGTGCCCACTTGGCGTGATGCGAACGCGAACGTGGTCGCGGCCTCGGCGAGCCGCCGGCGCCGTTCGGCGAGAGGCTCGGAGTCGGGTGGCTCGTCGACGACGAACGTGCCGCGTCGGCCACGACCTTCGACGATGCCGTCGTTCACGAGCTCGCGATAGGTGCGGGCCACCGTGCCCGGGGCGACGCCGAGCGCGGCGGCGAGGTGGCGCACCGTCGGGAGGCGGGTACCCGGGTCGAGGTGACCGACGGCCACAATCACCGACAGCTGGGCGCGCAGCTGCTCGTCGGGCGGGATGTGCGCGCGCGGGTCGAGCCGGATGGTCATGCGGCGGTCGCGACCGCGCGGGTCATGGAAGGCGACGACGACGGGCAGCAGCTCTCGCATTGCGTCAATGTACTGATACAAACGTCTAATTCGACGGATAGAAGTCAGAAAACTCATCCTACAAACTGACATCCGATATGTTCTGTGTCAGACCATAAGGTCGATCACCCCGAAATCGAGGCAGTCATGAAGCTCGTCACCGCAGTCATCAAGCCGTTCAAGCTCGACGACGTGAAAGATGCCCTGAGCGCCGTCGGCGTGCAGGGCATGACCATCTCCGAGGTCCAGGGCTTCGGTCGCCAGGGTGGGCACAGCGAGACCTACCGCGGCACGGAGTACAAGGTGCTCTTCACCCCGAAGACCCGTATCGAGGTCGTGATCATCGACTCGGACGTCGATCGCGTGGTCGACGCCATCCTGGGTGCGGCCCGCACCGACAAGATCGGCGACGGCAAGGTGTGGGTCACCAACGTCGAGAGCCTGGCCCGCATCCGCACCGGCGAGCGCGGCGCCGACGCCGTCTGATCGACCGTCGGCGGCTACCGTCCGGGGTTCGGGGTTCGGGTAGGGAGGGTCGCCGTGTATCTGCAAGAGACGCCTGCGCAGCAGTCACTTCGCGACGAGCTGCGCGCCTACTTCCGGGGGCTGGTCACCGACGAGGTCCGCGAGGCCCTCGTCGGTGCCCACGAGACGAGCCCGGTGCGGCGTCAGCTCTTTCGTCGCATGGGCGCCGACGGCATGCTCGGCCTCGGCTGGCCGAAGGAGTACGGAGGTCAGGGCCGGCCGGCCACCGACCAGTTCATCTTCTTCGACGAGGCGCAACGCGCGAGTTGCCCGATGCCTTTCGTGACGCTGAACACCGTGGGCCCGACGCTCATCGAGTACGGCAGTGACGAACA
>JANMVY010000064.1:0-2356 GCA_031393535.1 Actinomycetes bacterium
CTGAGCAGCGACTGCATGCGGAGCAGTTGGACGAGAACGGTCGACGCATGCGGGTTGGCACGCACCGCGCCGGCAACGAGGTCGGCAGCGGCCGGGGTCGACACCACGATGTCGAACAACGCAACGCGGTCGTGACCGTTACCGTCGGACACCGGTGCGCGATCGTGGGCCGCGTCGTCGGCTATCGCGATCACCACGAGCGGCAGCGCCGCCGCGAGTCGGTCGGTGACGCGCGACAAGTCGGAGCCCCGCGCGTCGACCACCACATAGGGCAGGTTGCGTAACGGGCCGACGTCGACGAAGGCGCCTGGCGCAGCGTTGCGCGCTATGAGATCGTCGAGGGTCCATGTCACGGACGTCCCCACGACCGCTCAGCTCTCGTCGTCGCCGAGGTCCGCGAGCTCGGCTTTGAGCACGCGGCGCAACAGCTTGCCCATGTCGTTGTAGGGCAGCTCGTCGCGGAAGATGACCACCTGCGGTGCACGTGACGACCGTAGGTGGCGCGAGACCCAGTCGTGGAGCTCTTCGCTGGTCACGTCGGTGCCCGGAATGCGCACCACGACCGCGCCCACTGCTTCGCCCCATTGGCGAGACGGCACACCGACTGCCGCCGCATCTGCGACGCCTTCGTGTTGCAGCAGCACGTCTTCGATCTCGCCGGGGGAGATGTTCTCGCCGCCGCGGATGATGATGTCGTCGATGCGGCCGTCGAGGAACAGGAATCCTTCGTCGTCGAGGTAGCCGCCGTCCTTGGTGGGGAACCATCCGTCGGCGTTGAGCAACGAGCCGCGGCCGAGGTACTCGCCGGCCACCTGCTCACCACGCACCCAGATCTCGCCGCGATCACCGGGCTCGACGGCGTTCCCGTCGTCGTCGCGCACGGTGAGCTCGATCGACGGTAACGGCTTGCCCACCGAGGTGAGGCGGCGGCGAACCGTGGCGTTCTCGCTGGTACGCGACGCTCGATGGTCGTCGGGGCCGAGGATGCACACCGTGGAGCTGGTCTCGGTGAGACCGTACGCGTTGACGAAGTTGCATTGCGGCAACAGGTCGAGCGCTTTTTCGATCACCGGCAAGGGCATCTTGCCGCCCCCGTAGGACAAGGCCTGCAACGTGGGGATGTTGGTGATGCCGGTGGCTTCCATGTGGTCGACGATGCGGGCCAACATCGTGGGCACGACCATTGCGTGCGTGACCCCTTCATGGAGTGCGAGCTCGACCCAGGACGCAGCGTCGAACGCCGGAAGTTGCACGATGCGTCGCCCGGCGTAGACCGACGACAAGATCGCGGCCATGCCGGCGATGTGATACGGCGGCACCGAGATGAGTGTCGCTTCGTCCTCGCCGGCGCTCATGAACTCGACCGAGCCGAAGATGTACGACACGAGGTGCTTGTGGCGGAGTACGGCGGCCTTGGGCGCACCGGTGGTGCCGCTCGTATAGAGGAGGATCGCGATGTCGTCGGGGTCCATGGCCCACTCGGGTGCGGCCGATTGCTCCGCGGCGATGGAGCGCAGGAAGTCGTCGCGCAGGATCGGTTGCACGCCGGCGATGTCGAAGAGCTTCGGTTGGGCTTGTTCTTCGCACACCGTGACCGTGGGTGCGACCTCGGCCGCGAGACGGCGGAGCTCGTCGGCCGTGAGCCGGTAGTTGAGGGGCACGAACGGCTTGCCGGCCCACGCGCTGCCGAAGAGGGTGAGGGGCAACGCGGGGCTCGACACGTCGATCAGGCTCACGCGCTCGACGCCCGCACCCATGAAGAACGCGGCCGCGGCACCGGCGCGGTCGAACATCTGCTGATAGGTGAGACCACCACCGTGCTTGGAGCCGAGCCCCACACGGTCACCGAAGCCGCTCGCCGCCATCTCGAGCAGCATCATCACGTTCATTGGTGCGTGTCCCCTCGCCGGTGCCGGGCTGCGGCGCTCGTGCGGGGCACGCTCAGTCCGACGCGGGTAGCGGCTTGGCTTCCTTCAGCGCGAGCAACGCGCCGTCGGCGCCCAGGCTGCCTTCCCCGGCTTTGGTGCAGAGGATCTCGAGGGTTTCGTCGGGGTTCACGTAGCGCTTGCCCAGCGCCGAGCCACCCTTCGCGTCGTCGGCCGCCTCGCCGCGATCGGTGACCGTTTCGGTGCCGAGCACCATGGGCGCACCGCCACAGGTGACCGCGACCTCGGCCGCGGGGGCCTTGACGACGATGGCCTCGGTGGTGCAGACGGTGCTCTTCAGCCGGGAACCGGCTTTCAGTGCGGGCATTTTTGCAACCTCGTGAACGCGAGAAGGAACAGGTCATGATCCCGCGGCGACCCCGACGGAACCAAACCAGGCTACCGGTCAGGGCCGGACACCTCGGCGGGTG
>JANMVY010000067.1:0-3722 GCA_031393535.1 Actinomycetes bacterium
GGCACGATCACGTCGACCGGACCATCGCCCGCTACGGTCCGCACCGTGAAGCCGAGATCGGTCAAGGCGCGGTGCCACATCGACGCGACCACCGAGACGCCATCGGTGAAGCCGAGGCGGAACGACACGATCGCGCAGCGCGGCGATGACGGCGTGCGAACGTTCATGGTGTGGACCTGACCTCGGAAATGGAGAACCGCCGCAGCGAGCAGGTTCGGGCGGTGCTCGACGCCCACTGGATGCCCGAAGGGTACGCGGCTCCCAACAGTCAGGCCTATCCGTGGCAGTGGCTGTGGGACTCCTGCTTCCACAGCATCATCTGGGTCGAGCTGGGCGAGCCGAAACGTGCAGTCGTCGAGCTCGCGTCGGCATTGTCGACGCAGGATGCAGGTGGATTCATCCCTCACATGAACTACGTGCGCGACCCCGGCTTTCATGCGTCGTTCTGGGGTCGGTCAGGGTCGTCGTGCATCACCCAACCGCCGATGTTCGGCCATGCCGTCGCGATGCTGCATCGGCGCGGCGTGGCGGTTCCCGCTGATGTTGTACGGCGAGCGCACCGCGGAATCCGCTTCCTGCTCGAGACGCGTCACCGTCATCGGCCGCGCGGGCTGGTGCTGCTCGCACATCCCTGGGAGACGGGCTGCGACGACAGCCCGCGGTGGGACGACCTCTGTCCCGGCGAAGGGTTCTCGCCCGCCCGTTGGAGGGCACGCAAAGGTGAGCTGGTGAGCACCATCGAGCACGACGCGGCCGGTGCACCGCTTGCGAATCGGGCGTTCGCGGTCGCATCGGTCGGCTTCAACGCATTGGTGGCGTTCAACGCATCCGAGCTCGGTGTCGATGCAGGTGATCTTCGCGACGCGCTCGACGCCCAATGGGTCGATGCCTCATGCACCTGGGTCGACGCCGGCGACACCGAGTACGGCTCGGGTCGTGCTCGAACGCTCGACGGCTTGTTGCCGGTGCTCGTCGAGCGGCGTGCCGCGCGCGTGCGGCTGGTGCTCGATGCGGCACTCGACGATCGGGCGTACGGGGGATCGTTCGGCCCAGCCGGAGTGCACCGTGACGAGCCGTCGTTCGAGGCCGGCACGTACTGGCGTGGTCCGGCCTGGCCCCAGCTGTCGTACCTGCTCTGGGTCGCGGCGCGCCGCCACGGGCTGCACGCGCACGCGTCCGAGCTCGCGACGCGCACTGTTGGCGGCGCGTTCACAAGTGGGCTCGCCGAGTACTGGAGCCCCGACACGGGAGCGGGCCTCGGCGCGATTCCGCAGTCGTGGACCGGCCTGGCGCTCGTGATGGCTCGAGTGGAGGGTCTCAGCGCCGCACGAGGCTGAGCTCGTCGTCGAGGTGGATCGGCTCGAAGTCGGGGATGTTCCTCGGGCCGCGCCCCCGTCGTGCGCGGCGCCGCGGCGTGAGATCGGCGAAAAGGGACCGCAAGAGCGCGTCGGTGTCGGCGGCGGTCGGTGTCACCACCTGCGCTGCTGGGGTGTAGTCGCGAAGGTCGATCGGCGGCTCGTCGGGCGGTACCGCGGGCTCTTCGGCGACAACCGTGGGCGGGTCGAGCCCCAGTGGCCCCAGCGGCGGATCGTCGGGCGGTATTGGATCGAGCCGCCACGTCGCCATCTTGGGAGCGAACCAGTCGACATCGGGTGACGGGGCGACGATCGGTGGTTGTGATGCCGTGTTGGGCACGACCGGTGTTGCGAGCTCGAGGTCGCGCGACGGCGGTGCGGCGGTCATGCGCGGCGACGGGCGAGGACCGCGACGGGTTGTCGGCACATCGGTCGAGGGTTCGCCGGACGACTCGTCGACATCGCGGATGTCGTCGGTTTCCACGGCGGTTCCCTTGCGCTTGCGGAGCGTGAGGTTGGCGGTGATGTCGGCGAGGCCGATGAGGATGACGAGGTCGCCGAAGGACAGCACCTGACCGGTCTCGTCGAAGGGGATGATGTCGCCGAGGAATCGCAATCGGTGCGTGGGTGCTTCGAGGCGTCGCGCTCCGCTGAGCTCGACGCGGTCGACCTGGTCGCGCGAAGCGAGCCCCGCGGCGACGAGTGCGTGCCGGCTCACCGGCAGACCACCGTTCAAGAACGTGGCCATGAGGTTCGCAAGGATGCCGATGGCCATGACGCTCATGCCGATCATGCTGACGTTCACGATCGCGAACGCGAACAACGCGGCGAGCCCGATCACCACAAGGGGTACTGCGACCTCGCGCGTGAACCGATCGGCGAGCGCGGGAACCGCCAGGCCGATGACGAGAAGTGCCTTCGCTCGGACCGGTCTGGCGAACAGGTTCGCGAGCTCGCCCCGGCGTGCGAGACCGGCGAAAAGGCCGACGAGAACCGCCATCACCGTGAGCACGACCCCGTCGAACGACATCTCCTGACCGTACTGTTCGCCGCGCGACGGTGAGGCCCGGTTTGACTGGAAACTGTGGCTTTACACTGCTTTCCCGCGCATCGAACCCACCAGCGGGCGACCGTCGTTGCGCGCCGCATAGCAGGTGATGCCGCGATAGCGCGCCCGTTCGTCCTCCCAGTTGAGCTTCGGAGGGGTGAGCACGCCGATGCCGAGCTCGGACAGCTCGTAGATGACACCGGCGAAGGCCTCGAAGCCTTGGTAGCAGAGCCGCAGGCCGTACCGCTGGAGTGCCTCCGCGCCCGGCCACGGCTCACCGAAGGGGGCGGGGTGCGTGAGCGTCGCATACACCTCGCGCTGGTGTGGCTCCTCGCACGAGACGCGGGTGGTGATGATCTGGGTACTGACCTCGTACCGGTTCGCGCATTCGCCGAGCGAGAAGGTGAACTGGTTCACGGGCTCACCGACGATCGCAACAGTCGTGGTCGTGGCCGTTCCCGAGCTCGATGCCCCACTCGCGGGGGCGGGGGCGCCACTGCTCCCGCTGCTCGAGCACCCTGCACTCGCCGCGACCGCCACGCTCAACAGTGCGAGGGTGCGTCGCAGGCGTAGGCGCGCGCGGTGTCGGCAACGTGGTCGAGTGCGCACCGTCGCATGCTACCCCGCTACTTTTCGGGGCTTCGCCGAGGTCGGCGAGCTCAGCGTGCGGGCATCCACCGGTCGATCTGCTCGAACCACGAGAACACCACGATGACCATCGGCACGGCCCCGACGGCGTACGCGGGGATCCGACGCCACCCGCGTGCGAGCTGGCACACACCGGCCAACAGCGTGACGAACACGAGACTCCACAGCAACGTCGGATTTCGGGCCGATGGGTCACCGTCGAGGCCTTCGTCGAGCGACCGGTCACCAGGTGCCGCTGCGGCGCCGGCTGCGTCGACGCTTGTCGGCTCGACGGCGGCCGACGGCTTCATCGCGCCGGAGCCCGCGGCGGCGCTCGATTCGCCGTTCGCCGCGCCCGCGGGTGGCGCCGTCGCGGTTGTCGGGGCCGGTGCGTCGACCAGCGTGGCGACGACCACGATGCGCTGGCTCGCGCTGAACTTCGGGTGACACGCGGTGAGCGTGAGTCGATTGTCACCGAAGTCGCGGAGCACCCAGACGTCCTCGGGCGTCACGATGAAATGGCCGCTCGTCGGATCGTCCGGCGAGCCGATGACCTCGTACGTCCAGGCTCCGTGCAGCGTCGTGACGAGAATCTGATCGCCCGGGGTGAGCCGGTCGATCTCGGCGAATGGCGCACCGTAGGTGGTGCGATGTCCGGCAATTGCCGCGTTGCCCGCATCCCCCGGCTGAGG
>JANMVY010000090.1:0-9100 GCA_031393535.1 Actinomycetes bacterium
TGCCTTGCGGCAGTGCTGCAGCAACAGGCCGGTGCCTTCGCCGTTGACGGTGATGGCCCAGTCGTAGTCCGCGCCACCGCCTTGGAAGGTCGCGAGGTGCAACACATAGGTGAAGTCATCGGGAAGGTCGCGGTAGTCGCCGGCCGCGAGATCGACGACTCGCGTGGTCACCCCGAGTGCTTCGACCCGCTCGCGCGAACCGGCCTCGCTGAAACGAGCGATGCCCCACACCTCGTTGTCGCGTGACAGGTACTCGGTGAGCGGGTACGCGATCTGCCCCGCGGGTCCGGTGATCAGGATCTTCTCGCCACGCAACATCGCCGACACTCCCCAAGGTCTGGTGCGCCACGCAGCGTAGACCGTTGCCTCCGTCGCAGGCCCACTGCCGGGTGGGGCGGCGGACGCCGCGTCGCGACCGGGGCCTTGCCATGATGGGTGTGTTCGTCTGCTGAGGGAGACCTGCGTGAGCGACCACTACGGATTCGAGACCCTTGCCACGCAGGTGGAGGGGCGCGTCCTCACAGTCCGGTTCAATCGACCCGACCGGTTGAACGCGTTGAACGCGCTGATGCACCAGGAGCTTCGCGACCTCTACGGCCGCATCGAACGTGACACCAGCGTCGATGTCGTGGTGCTCACCGGCGCGGGCAAGGCGTTCTGCGTCGGCGCGGACTTCGACCAGATGGAGGAGAACCTCGCCCGCGGCGGATACCCCGACGGTCACCCGTCGCTGCTCGGCGAAGCCGCCGGCATGGCGCGCAACATCCTCGCGATACGCCAACCGATGATCGCCGCGATCAACGGCGACGCGATCGGCCTCGGGGCCACCCTGGCACTCTTTTGCGATGTCACCTACATGGCGCGCGGCGCGCGCATCGGCGATCCGCACGTGCGCGCCGGCATCGTCGCGGGCGACGGCGGGCCCGTGCTGTGGCCCATGCTCGTCGGCGCCAACCGCGCAAAGGAGTACCTGATGACCGGCGACCTGCTCGTCGCCGACGAGGCAGAACGCATCGGTCTGATCAACCATGTGGTCGAGCCCGACGAGCTCGAAGCCGCGGCCATGAAGATGGCCCGCAAGCTCGCCGCGGGTCCGCAGATCGCGTTGCGGTTCAACAAGCGACTCGTGAACAAAGAGCTCGAGGAACGCGTGAGCAAGTTATACGACCTATCGCTCGCACTCGAGGCCATCACCTTCGAGACGAAGGATCATCACGAAGCAGTGCGCGCGTTCCTCGAAAAGCGCAAGCCGGTGTTCGGCCAGCACCAAGACTGAACACGCCGTCCACGAAGGAGCAACAATGCCCGGCACCATCCCCCGCATCATCAGCGTCGACGATCACGTCGTCGAACCGGCCAACCTGTGGTCGAGCCGTTTGCCGGCGAAGTACCGCGACGAGGGTCCGCGCGTCGAGATGCTCCCGATGGGTACCCCCCAGCTCGACGGCGGTGGATACATCGAAGCGCCCGGTTCCGAGGGCAAACCGATCGCGTGGTGGTTCTACGAGGATCATCGCTATTCGGTAAAGCGACTCATCGCCGCGGCCGGCTACGCCGCCGACGAGATCGGCTTCCAGGGCATCACCTTCGACGAGATGCGCCCCGGCTGCTGGCAGCCACAGGCCCGCATCGCCGACATGGAGATGAACCACGTCGAAGCGTCGCTGTGCTTCCCGAACTACCCGCGTTTTTGCGGCCAGCTCTTCATGCGCGGCAAGGACAAAGACCTGTCGAAGCTGTGCGTCGAGGCGTACAACGACTGGATGGTCGACGAGTGGTGCGGCGACTCGAACGGTCGCCTGATCCCGTTGTGCATCGTGCAACTGTGGGATGCCGAGCTCGCCGCCGCCGAGGTGCGGCGCAACGCAGCGCGCGGTGTGCGCGCGGTTGCGTTCAGCGAGTGCCCGGCATGGCTTGGCCTACCGTCGATTCACTCGGGTCATTGGGATTCGTTCTTCCGTGCGTGCGAGGAGACGGGCACCGTGTTGTGCATGCACATCGGCTCGGGCACCAAGACGTTCGGCACCTCATCCGATGCGCCCGATGCGGTCACCGCGACTGGTATCTTCACGAACAGCGCGATGTCGATGATCGACTGGTTGTTCTCGGGCAACCTGTTGCGGTTTCCGAACCTGAAGTTGCTCTACGCCGAGTGTCAGATCGGGTGGATTCCTTACGTACTCGAACGCGTCGACGACATCTGGCGCACGCATCACTGGTCACGCGATGCGAACACTGTTCCCGAGCCTCCGTCGCAGCAGTACTACGCCAACATGTACAGCTGCTTCTTCAAGGACCGCGTGGGCATCCGGATGCTCGACATCGTCGGCGAGGACAACATCTGCTTCGAGGTCGACTACCCGCACCAGGACGGCACCTGGCCGAACACGCAAGCGGTGGCGACCGACATCTTCGGTCATCTCTCGCAAACCCAGATCGACAAGATCGCCCGCGGCAACGCGATCCGCATCTTCGGCCTCGACAAATAGTTCGACGCCCGCCGTCAGGCCCCGAGGTTCGGACCCCGTCAAGCCCCGAGGTTCGGACCCTAATGGGGGTGCAGCAGGGCGTTCCCGTAGGGGGCAGCCTGTTGTGTCGAGCTGTCGGCCGGTGAGCACTTTCGGAGCCTGAACGTTGAGTTCTCTTGACAGAGCGTGCCCCGGCCGGCGGATCGAGAGGCTATGAGCGCTGGTGGGATGTCGTGCCTTGAGCACTGTCCATTAGGTCGCGCCTGTCCTCTCGCAGCTCGGAGGCCAGGACATCGACGCGAAGGAGACTGATGCTGTTCGTAGGGATTGACTGGGCGGAGGACCACCACGATCTTGTGGTCATGGCCGAGGTCGGAAAGGTGCTAGCGGGCACGCGGATCGGTGATGATCTCGCTGGGGTCGCTCGTCTTCACGCGTTGATCGCTGAGCACCAGGTCGACACGGACGAACCCGTCACTGTGGGGATCGAGACCGATCGCGGCCTGTTGGTCACGTCGTTGGTCGCTGCCGGCTACGAGGTGTACGCGGTGAACCCGATGGTCGCGTCGCGTTATCGCGACCGTCACAGCATCGCTGGCGCCAAGTCCGATGCCGGCGACGCTCGCATGCTCGCGAATCTGGTCCGCACTGATCGCCACTTGTTCCGCCCGATCGCGGGTGACAGCGACGAGGTCGAGGCGATCAAGGTGATCGCCCGGGCCCACAAGCGCATGATCCAGGACCGCCAATCTCAGGTCAACCGGCTCCGGAGCGCGCTGCGCGAGTACTACCCGGGCGCGGTCGCCTGCTTCGGCGCCGATCTCGCTGATCGCGACGCGTTGGCGGTGCTCGCCGCCGGGCCCACCCCGACACAGGGCCGGGGGCTGTGTCAAGCCAAGGTGATCGCGGCGTTGCGGCGGGGCGGCCGGAAGCGCAACCTCGAGCGCCGGGCGACTGAGATACGAGAGGCCCTGGGCGCGCCACAGCTCGATGCACCTGGCTCGATCGCCGCGGCGTCGGGGACGGCGGCGACCGCGCTGGTGGCCGTGATCGGTGTGTTCAACACACAGATCGCCGCCCTCGAGGCCGAGCTGGTCGACCATTTTGATGAGCACCCGGACGCTGAGACCTACCGCAGCCTTCCCGGACTTGGTGACGTCCTCGGCGCCCGGGTGCTCGCTGAGTTCGGTGACGACCCGAACCGCTACCACGATGCCAGATCACGTAAGAACTACGCGTCGACATCGCCGGTGACCCGTGCCTCAGGCAAGTCGACGATCGTCCACGCCCGCTACGCGCGCAACTCGCGCCTCGCTGACGCCTGCCGACAGTGGGCCTTCTGCTCGCTCACCAGCTCACCCGGGGCCCGCACCTACTACGACGTTCTCCGATCCCGCGGCAAGGGCCACGAGCAAGCTCTCCGCCAGCTCGGAAACCGCTGGGTCGGCATCCTGCACGGCTGCCTCGACCACGGCACGACCTACGACGAGCCCACAGCGTGGAACCACTGGCTCAACCCCGTACCCGCCGAAGAACTTCGAGCCGCCTCTTGACAGATCGAGCCGTGGGATGTCTGTCAGGCCCCGAGGTCCGGACCCTTGGCGCGTACGCGTTCGACGGTGGCCGCTGCTTCGCGCAGCTCGTCGAGCCATTCGCGCTGATGCATCCCGACGAGGCGCACGCACCATGCGAGGGCTTCGCTGCGGGTGCGGGCCAACCCGCCGTCGATCAGTGCGTCGAGCACGAGGCGATCATCGAGCCGCAGCCGGCTCATGACCGGCAGCGACACCGACGTGAAGCGGTGCTCGGTGGTACCGACGCGCACCCCCCACGACACCTTGCGCAGCCATCGTGCCTCGGCTGCCGCGGCAATGCGCATGCGCATGTCCCGGCTGTGTTCACGGAAGGCCCGGGGGTCGAGATCGGCCCGAAGCACACCGACGACCAGGATCTCTTCGCGGTCGACCCGTACCTCGGGTGGACCCTCGAACCATTCGGCGGGGATCTGTTCGGTGAGGTGTCTGCAGATTTCGGAGGTCATGGAAGAAGACGGTACTCGGTATGGTTGTAACTCTGTAATTCCGTAAGGAATGCGTAGGACCAGAATCGAGCATCCTCGTGAACACCGAAACCGACCCCGAAGTTCCGGCGATCGACGCCGACCGCGCCGTGAACTCCCCCGACGCGGCCGCTACGGGCGCGACTGCACCGTCCCTGCCCCTCTTGCCGGTGACCACCGGCGTGGTCTTCCCCGAAATGGTCGTCACCATGCGGGCCGAATCCGACGACGCCCGACGCACCGTCGCAGCGGCAGCGGGCACTGGCAACCATCTCGTGATCGTGCCTCGCCACGGCACGCGCTTCGCGTCTGTGGGCACCGTCGCCCGCATCGAGCAGGCTGCCGAACTCCCCGACGGCGCGCTCGGGCTGGTGGTGCGCGGGCTTCACCGGGCGCGCGTCGGCGCCGCGGTGCTGAGCGACGGTCCTGCGTTGTGGGTCGAGGTGACGGCGGTCGACGAACCCGACGCCGACGCGGCCACACTCGCTCTCGCAGACACGTACCGCTCGGTGGCCGAGGAGCTCCTCGCGACCATTGGTGGGCGCGCTATGACGGGCGTGCTCGCCGAGGCCCGCTCGCCGGGCGCGCTCGCCGACACCATCGGCTGGTGGCCGGCGCTCGATCTCACGCAGCGCATCGACCTCCTCGAGAGCATCGACGTTGCCGCGCGGCTCGAGATGGCCGTTGGCTGGGCGCGTTCCGCGCTCGCCGAGGCCAAGGTCTCGGCGAAGATCGCTTCCGAGGTCAACGCGAGCTTCGAGAAGACCCAACGCGAGGCAATCCTGCGCCGTCAGATGGAAACCATCCGAAAGGAGCTCGGCGAAGGTGGCGACGACGCGATAGCGGACTACCGCTCGCGCCTCGACGCGCTCGTCGTCGACGACAAGGTCCGCAACGCGATCGCAAAGGAGATCGACCGCTACGAGCGCGTCGGCGAACAGAGCATGGAGTCGGGCTGGATCCGCACATGGCTCGACACCGTTTTCGAGATCCCGTGGATGGCGCGCACCGACGACGAGATCGACCTCGCCAAGGCCCGCGCCGTGCTCGATGCCGATCACACCGGCCTCGACGACGTGAAGCAACGCATCATCGAGTTCCTCGCGGTGCGCAAGCTCCGCGCCGCGCGCCGTGTCGACGAGGGTGGGCACAGGCGGGCCGGCACCATCCTCGTGCTCGCCGGACCTCCGGGGGTGGGCAAGACCTCGCTCGGTGAATCCGTGGCCCGGGCACTCGGTCGCTCCTTCGTGCGCACATCGCTCGGCGGCATCCACGACGAAGCCGAGATCCGCGGTCACCGGCGCACCTATGTGGGAGCGCGGCCGGGCCGCATCGTGCGAGCGTTGATCGACGCGGGAACAATGAACCCTGTCGTGCTGCTCGACGAAATCGACAAGGTCGGTTCCGACTGGCGGGGCAACCCGTCGGCCGCGTTGCTCGAGGTGCTCGACCCGGCGCAGAACCATACGTTCCGCGACCACTACCTCGAGCTCGAGCTCGACCTTTCCTCGGTGGTGTTCATCGCGACGGCGAACACGCTCGACACGATGCCCGCACCGCTGCTCGACCGCATGGAGGTCATCACCATCGGCGGCTACACCTCCGATGAGAAGCTGGCCATCGCACGCGAGCACCTCCTGGCGCGGGTGCTCGACCGCAACGGCATCGGGCCCGATGAGGTCACCGTCACCGACGCCCTCATCCGGGTCGTCATCGACGACTACACCCGCGAAGCCGGGGTGCGCCGACTTGAGCAGCGACTCGATCGTGTCGTTCGCCGCGCCGCGACGTCGATCGCCGACGAATCGGTCGTGCCACCGTACGCGGTCACCGAGCAGGACCTCCGCGATGCGCTCGGCAAGGCGCGCCCCGAAGAGTTGCCCGCCGAGCGTGTCGACCGTCCCGGCATCGCCACCGGCCTCGCGGTCACCGGAGCGGGCGGCGATGTGCTCTACGTCGAGGCCGCGGCAACCGGTGGCGAGGCCGGGCTCACGCTCACCGGTCAGCTCGGCGACGTCATGCGCGAGTCGGGTGAGATCGCGTTGTCGTACCTGCGTGCCCACGCCGACGAGCTCGGCATCGATCGCGACACCATGGCGCAGCGCTTCCACGTGCACTTCCCGTCGGGTGCCGTGCCGAAGGACGGACCATCGGCCGGAATCACCATGACGACGGCACTCGCATCGTTGCTCACCCAGCGACAAGTTCGGGCCGACATCGCGATGACCGGCGAGATCACCCTTCAAGGACGCGTACTCCCGATCGGCGGCGTGAAGGAGAAGGTGCTCGCCGCACATCGCGCCGGCGTGCGCACGGTCATCCTGCCGAAGGCGAATCGCGTGGACGCCGACGACATCCCGGCCGAAGTCGCGGCGCAGCTCACCCTGCACTTCGTCGATGACGTCCGCGAAGTGCTCGAGATCGCGTTCGTGTCCTGAGCCGCCGGGCGGGTGCCGCGGCACGCGACTGCGCCACGTGCCCCGATGCGGCGATACTGGTGAGGTGAACGAACGCAATGTCCTAGGAACGCCGCTCGAGTCGTGCGGCAGCGAACCAGTCACCGGTTTTTACCGCGACGGTTGTTGCAACACGGGGCCCCAGGATCTGGGCAGCCACACCGTGTGCGCGGTGATGACCGCTGAGTTCTTGGCCCATCAACGCGGTATCGGCAACGACCTCAGCACACCGCTGCCGCAGTACCACTTCCCGGGGCTGCGACCCGGCGACCGTTGGTGCGTCACGGCGGCGAACTGGTTACGCGCCCATTTCGACGGCTCGGCCGCGCCCGTGGTGCTCGCGTCCACGCACGAACGCGCCCTCGACATCATCACGCTCGACATCTTGCAACTCCACGCCGTCGACGTACCGTCGGACCTGCGCGGCCTCGACAGTTGAGCGAGGCCGTCAGAGGGCGTCGACCGGCGTCAGCCACGCCACACACGCCGGCCCCCCGGATACGGCGCTGTGCCATCGAGGGTCATCACCGTCAGGCCGAGCTCGTCGAGCAGATCGAGACTCGAACAAATGCGACCCGTGAGCGTCAACGGGCAGTCGCACAACGCCACGGTCGCCTCGACCATGGCCTCCATCGACTCGATCTGCTCATCCGTCACGAGCCCACCCACCAGCGCCTCGGCGCCTTCGCTCATCACGGCGGCACGGGGCTCGACGGTGTTGACCCGGATTCCTGACGCGTACACCTCGACCGCGAGCGCGTTCGTCTCGCGGTTGAGCGCGGCCTTGGTCGAGCCATAGAGGCCGATCTCGAGCGCCCGGCCCGCGATCCGAAACGGTGGGCCCTCGGCGTGCTTGGCCGACGCGCTCGACACATTGAGTATCCAGCCCTCGCCACGCGCGGCCATGCCCGGGATGACCGCCTGCGCGAGGTCGAGCGGCGCATGCACGTTCACCTCGAACATGATGCGGCGGCGCTTGAGCGGGTAGCTCAGCAGTGACTGGTAGATCGCCGCCGCCGCGTTGTTGACGAGCACGTCGATGCGGCCGTCGAAGAGCTCGAGCGCGCGAGGCACAATCGTCGCTCGGCTGTCGGCATCGGCGAGGTCGGCTGCGATCGCGTGCACGTTCGTGCCGAACCGCGCACAGATGGCGATCGTCTCGTTGAGGCTGCCCGCGAGGTGGTCGTGCTTGTCGACCGTACGTGCCACGATGGCGACGTTCGCGCCTTCCGCGCACAGACGCTCGGCGAGGGACGCACCGATGCCCCGGCTCGCACCAGTGACGATGATGTTCCGATTCTCGAACCGCTTCAATTGATTCCCCTTGGTGTTCGGCGCGCTCACGCGCCGCCTTGATATGGCGTCTGTTGCAGATCCTCGACCAGCCGCATGAGAAGGCCGCCGAGCTGCTCTCGCTCGTCGTTCGACCAATCGGCGAGCGCGTCGCGCAGGTGCTGGTTGTTCACGTGCTGCAACCGCTTGGCAAGCGTGACACCCCGTGCGGTCAACTTGACGAGCACGACGCTCGCGTTGTCGGGCGACGCAGCGCGTTCGGTGAAGCCGGCCTGGTCAAGCTTGCGCAGCTGTCGACTGGCGGCACCGACATCCATGCGCGCGGTGCGCGCGGCCGCAGCCACTGGCCGCGCCGCGCCGTCGCGCAACGCCCGCAGGATTTGCATGCCTTGTTGGCCGACACCCACGTTCGCCGCGTCGGCCAGCGTCGAGGAGACCCGGCGGCTCGACAGCAACCGCTGCAACCGATAGAGCCCGTTGCCGATGCTGTCGAACCCCGCCTCACCGTCACCCCCACCACTCCCCTTCATCGAACGATTTTGCACCATGGTCAGTCGAAATCGTTCAACAAAGCGCGGGAATGAAGCAGCATCAGGCGTCGAGGAACTGTTGCGCGTGGTGGCATATGTACTCGATGCCTTCGTCGTCGATCGCGTGGTTGCACGGCAGGATGAGCCCGGTTTGCATCACGATGTCGGCGTTGGCCAAGCCGCCGGGCGCGACACGGTGAGGCTTGTCCTTGAACGCGGGCTGCCGGGTGACGTTGCCGGTCCACACCATGCGCGTGTCGATGCCCTGCGCTTCCATGTGTTGTTGGAAGTCGG
>JANMVY010000125.1:0-4737 GCA_031393535.1 Actinomycetes bacterium
GGGCGGTTCGGGCGAACAGGCAGAAAAGGTGTCTGATCAGGCCATATTCAGTGGGCCGCCCGGGGCTCGAACCCGGCACCTTGGGATTAAAAGTCCCCTGCTCTAACCCGATGAGCTAGCGGCCCGCCACGACGTTACCGGCCCGCCACGACGTTACCGGTTCGCCTCGGCGATCGGGTCGCCGCCCCGCCCCGCTGCGCAACCGTAGGATCAATAGGGTGGAAACCGAGAACACAGGTGGCGATGCGCAGGGTGCGGTCGAAATGGCTGCGCTCGGCCATATCGAAATCGATCACGGTCGGCTCGTGGGACTCGTCGACGAGTTCGAGCGCGACATAGCGCTGATCGAAGGAGCGATGGCCGACGTCGAGATGCGCGAGTTCGCATCCGCGAACGCGGCACTCGACGTGCTCGATGGCGTGACGTCGGCCTGATCCGGCGTGGTGAATCGTCGCCGCGTGGCCGGCACGGTCGCGCTCGGCAGTGCCGCCGCCGTCTCGGCGGGTATGGCTCTGCGCGACGCGGATCGGCGCAACCGCGCCGAACGGTGCTTTCGCATTTGGCGGCTGACCGTGCGCCGCGGTGCGCATTTCGTGATCACCAGGGCGCGGGGGGTCGGCGCCGACGAAACGCGGCGCCGTGAGCTCGAGGACCGTTTCAAGATCCGCACCGCCGAAGACGTTGCCCGCGAGCTCGGGAACATGAAAGGCGTGATCATGAAGGCGGGCCAGATGCTCTCCTTCATCCTCGACGGTCTGCCCGATGCCGCCCGCGAATCGCTCGCCAGCCTGCAAGGCGACGTGCCGCCGATGTCGCCCGCGGCGGCGGCAGGTGTGGTGCGCGACGAGCTCGGAGCGGACCCGCGCGACGTGTTCCTCGACTGGAGCGAGCTGCCGGCGGCGGCGGCGTCGATCGGGCAGGTGCACAAGGCCGTGCTGCGCGATGGCCGTGTCGTCGCAGTGAAGGTGCAGTACCCGGGCATCGATCGGGCGATCACGAGCGACCTCGCGAATGCCGGGCTGTTGTACGCGATGTTCTCGGCGGTCGCGTTGAAGAGTCTCGACGTGAAGGGGTTGGTCGAGGAGCTTCGCGCCCACATGATCGACGAGCTCGATTACACGCTCGAGGCGCGATGCCAGGCCGACTTCGCGGAGCGGTACCGCGGGCACCCGTTCGTGCACATCCCTGAGGTCGTGCCTGAGTACTCCACGCGACGGGTTCTCGTCACCGACTGGGTTGACGGCATGCGGTGGGACGAGTTCCTGGCCGTGAGCGATGACTCGATGAAGCAGCGCACAGCCGAAGCGATGTTTCGATTCATTCAGGGCGCGATCTACCGCGCTCGCGTCTTCAACGGCGACCCCCACCCCGGGAACTACCGGTTCCATCGCGACGGCACCGTGTCGTTCCTTGACTTCGGTCTCGTCAAGCGTTGGGCGCCCGGCGAGCTCGAATCGCTCACACCACTCATCGATCCGCTCCTCGACCGTCGACCTGATGTGATGGTGCAGCGCATGGTCGAGGCGGGTTTCCTGTACCCCGACAACCGACTCGATCCGCAAAGGGTGTGGGAGTACGTGAGCGCGCCATATACCCCGTATCTCGAGGCCGAGTTCACCTTCCAACCCGAGTTCGCGAGCAAGACCTTGGGCAAGCTGCTCGACCTCGGCGGCCCTTACGCGGACGTGATGCAGAAGCTGAACCTGCCGGCGTCCTTCGTGATCCTCGACCGGGTGGTGTGGGGAATGACCGCGATTCTCGGACGCCTCGGCGCGCGGAACCGTTGGCGCGAAATCCTCGATGAGTATCGCTTCGACGCGCCACCGGCCACCGCACTCGGCCGCGCCGAGGCCGCATGGCGCGCGGCGCACGATTGAACGAACGCGGCTACACGCCGTCGGCCTTGGCATGCAGATACCCGCGCGCACGCTCGGCCCGCGGGTACCGCGCCACGAGCACATGGAACTCCGCGGAATGATCGGCGACGACGAGATGCGCGAGCTCGTGCACGATCACGTAGTCGAGCACCCACGTCGGATAGTTCGCGAGCCTCGACGACAGTCGGATCTCGCGCGACTCGATCGAACAACTGCCCCACCGTTGATTCTGATTCTCGACGAAGCGGATCGACCCGGGCACCGGTAGGTCGTAGCGACGCGCGAGCTCACGGCTGCGCTGCGCGACGTCGACCAGCCTTTCGAACTCTCGGCGTTCGAGACGCTCGACGAGCTCGGCCACGTACCGTGCTTCGTCGGCCTTGGTCATGCGCGCCGGCATGCGGACTTCGACCACACCGTCGACGATCTGTGCGTGCACCGTCTTGCGTCGCTTCGTGCTGCGCACCACGCGCACTGCGAATCGTGGCCGCTCCGCACCAGGAGCGGGGTCGCGCAGATCGATCACGTCGTCCTTGTGGTCGACCGCGCAATGGTCCGTGCGGTCGCAGTCGTCGTCGAACAACGACGACTGGGTCACAACTGGCCCCACGATTGCACAGTGCTATGAGCGTTGTCGACGAGATCGAGGCGGTCGCCCAGACGAAATCGTTCTTCTTCCCATACGAACCAACGCGCACCGAGGTTGGGCACACGCACCCAATCGAGCCCGAAGCTCGCTTCGAGGGCATTGATCACGCCGCCGTGGGTGATCACGAGGATGTCATCACCTGGGACCTCGACCCGGATACGGGCCAGGCCCTCGTGCACGCGCCCGAGCAGCGGCTCGTCGGGTTCGTAACCGGGCGGACGCCTTTTCGCGTCGAGATACCCCGGCCACGCCGCCTCGATCTCGTGGCGCGTGAGACCCTCCCATTCGCCCGCGTGGCGTTCCATCAGGTCAGGCTCGACGATGACCGGCCCGATGCCGAGGTTCTCGCTGATGATGTGGGCGGTGTCGAACGCGCGTCGCAGGCTGGACGCGACGATCGCGTCGACCATGCCGATCGACTGAGCCGCGAGTCGGGCCTGCTCGCTGCCGGTCTGTGACAACGGCGGATCTGCCTGGCCTTGCCAGCGACCCACGGCGTTCCACTCGGACTCTCCGTGACGGACGAGAAGGAATCGGCGCACCCGTTGCACGGTACTTGCCCCGAGGGCGTGCTCGTACACTGCGCCCATGGCAACGTTGCGCTTGTTCGCGTCGATCCGTGTCGCGGCGGGCACGGGCCGGGCCACCATCGACGGGGCGACCGTGGGAGACGTCGTGGCCGCGGCGTGTGCGCGCTATGGCGACGAGTTCGCGGCGCTCGTGCAGACGTGTCGGGTATGGCGAAACGGTGAACCCGCGCTCGCGACCGACGCGGTGACCGATGCGGACGAAGTCGCGATCCTGCCCCCGGTTTCCGGCGGTTGCTGAGCGGTCGAGTTGGCCGCTGTGCGCGTGTAATTGAGCGAGGCACGTCTGTGTGCCTACGATGCGCGTCGTCAACCGCCTGGGCAAAGGGGTGTTCGTGGAGATATTCAGAAACTGGGGGGACGTGGGCGGAGGCCTACATTTTCTCGCGCGCTACGCGCACATCTTGGTCGGCGTGGCCTGGATCGGCCTGCTGTACTTCTTCAACTTCGTCCAGGTGCCTGCGTACGCCGAGCTGTCGGCCGGTGCGCGCACCGAGGCATTCGACAAGGTCACCTGGCGCGCACTGTGGTGGTTCCGCATGGCCGCTGCCGCCACCTTCGTCACGGGCGCGATCATGTGGGCGGTCGCAGGTGACGAGTACAAGCACGGACAGCTGCTCTCGATCTCGTGGGGCAGCATTCTCGGCATCACCATGTTCTTGAACGTGTGGGGTGTCATCTGGGTCAACCAGAAGATCAACATCACGTCGCTGCGCACCGAGGGAAAACCAAACGCCGACGCGGCGAAGAAGGCAGCGCGGGCGTCTCGCGCCAATGCGCTGTTCAGCATCCCGATGCTGTTCTTCATGGTGTTCACGAGCCACTTCTCCGCCAACTACAAAGACCCGTCCGGGGGCAAGCTCGTCGCGGCGTGGATCATGTTCGTCGTGTTGTGGCTCTTCGTCGAGGCCAGCGCGCTCGGCTTCATCGGCGGTCTCGACAGCCCGTTCAACAAGCTCGCCTTCGACAAGCACAAGAACACGATCATCGCCGGAGCGGTCTACTGGCTCGTTCTGCTCATCGTCGGCTGGGAGCTCATCATCGGTGGCATTCACTGAGCACTGAGGCTCGCGTGCAACGGCCCGCCTCGCGGCGGGCCGTTCGTCGTTTTGGGCGGGCGCGGGATCGGCCCGAGGGAACTCAACTGATGACCAGCGCGGCTTCCATGCCCGCGCCGCGGTGGCCGGCGATGTCGCAATAGATCGTGTACGTGCCCGGCTCGAGGGTGGCGGTGCCGCGGGCCTTGTCACCCGTGCTGGTGACGGTGAGCCTCTTGAACGAACCGACCTTCTCGATGACAAGCGTATGCGCTTGCGAACCCTCGTTCACGAGCTCGATGACGACGGCGCCCGCAGCTGCGGTGTACCGCGCGTTGTCGAATCGCGGCGCGTCATTGCCGCGTACCACGACGTTGGCTGCTGGCGCCCCGCTGCTGGCGGAACCGCCGGAACTGCCTCCGCACCCGGTGACCGTGACTCCACCGATGGTCACAGCGGCTAGTCCTGCTCGTACCGAGCGACGCATTGCAGCCCTCCTGCTTTGGGGTGCGGGTCACGATACCGACTGGACCGCCGTGTCCCGACCGAGCGTGTGGTCACCTCGGCGGCGCTGGCGTTGACCCCGG
>JANMVY010000112.1:0-1763 GCA_031393535.1 Actinomycetes bacterium
GATCTCGAACGCGGGCAACTGGATGCAGGCGCTCACCGTGCCCTACATCGTGTACAAGCTCACCGGTTCCAACACATGGCTCGGTTTCGCGGGCGCCGCGTCGTTCCTGCCGAGTGTGCTCGGCACGGCATGCACCAGCGCCATCGTCGACCGGTACGACCGCCGGCGCCTCCTCCTCGTCCTCCAGCTCGCGCAGATGGCGGCCGGTACCGCGGTGTGGATCGTGTGGATCGCGGGCAACGCCACACCCGCGAACATGGTGGGGCTCGGCGCGGTCAGTGGCTTCATGGGTGGCATGGTCGGCCCCGCGTGGAACTCGTTCGTGCCGATGCTGGTGCCGCGCGCGCTCATGGCGAGCGCGATCCGGTTGAATGCCATGCAGTTCGCCTTCGGCCGCGCGTTCGGCCCGTTGCTCGCCGGGGCCGTCCTGGGCCCCTTCGGGCCGGGGGCCACGTTGTTCATAAACGTCGCCAGCTTTGTGCTCGTCATCGGTGTGCTCGCCGTGCTCCGTCCGCGAACCACGCCGGCGGTGCGCGGCTCTGCGCCGTGGCGTCAGGCGATCGATGGCTGGCGCTACATACTGCAGCACCGATCGCTCACGGTCGCTCCGCTGTGCATGTTCGTCAGCGGCTTCTTCGGCAGCAGCCTGGTCCAGTTGGCGTCGGCGCTGGCGCAGGAGCAGTTTCACCGCAGCCGCAGTTCCATCGGGGTCATCGTGGGCGCATTCGGAGCGGGCTCCGTGGTCGGCGCATTCGTGGTGAGCGCGCTCGGTGATCGCGTGCGACGATCCACCGCGCTCTACGCCAGCTTCACCGCTTGGGTCATCGGGCTCGCCGTGCTGGGCGCGACCACGAACTACGCGATCGGCCTCGTCGGCCTCACCATCATGGGCGTCGCCCACGTGGGAACGGCGACAACGGTGTCGACCGCGCTCCAGTTGCAGGTCGACGACGCGTTCCGCGGCCGCGCTGCGGTGGCGCACATGCAGGGAATCCTGCTCGGTGTGGGCCTCGGCTCGCTCGCGCTCGCACAACTCGCCGACGCGACATCGCTGCCCACCATGGAGCTCATGTCAGCGGTGGCCATTGCACTGTTCGTGGTCGCGGGCACGCGGGTGTTCGCGGGTTTCCGCCTTCTCGACACCAACGCCGTGGCACGGTGAGCATCGCGCTCAGCGAATGCGGGGCTCGATCTTCTGCTGGCGCAATTGGTTGGCACGCTCCGCGACCGCAGTTGTGCCGTCGACCACGTTGATGTACAGCGGCGCCGAATGGAACGCCTGCTGCAGGCTCATGTGCTGTGCGGCCCAGATCGCGCGCACGGTTGACTCCATGGCCAACGGGTCCGGCGCGTTCGCTATGACCTGCGCCGACCAACGCGCCGCTTCCATCAACTTGTCGGGCGCCACCACTTCTTGTACGAGGCCGATCTCGTAGGCGCGCTTCGCGCTCATGCGTTCGTGGCGGCCGAGGAGCGACAAGCGCATGATCTCGCCGAGCGGCATGCGTTGCAGCATGAGCATCGGCTCGTACACGCACGGCATGCCGTGGGTGACGTGCGGGTCGAAGAATGTGGCGGTGTCCGAGGCGATGATGAACTCGACCTCGCCGAGGATGTAGAACGCGCCGCCACACGCCATGCCGTTCACGGCCGCGATCACTGGCTTCCACAGATCGTTCGTCTTCGGGCCCAGGTTTTCGCCGGGGTCGTCGAACTGCCAGCCGCTCGGCCCCGCCATCGCTTCGCGACCCTCGCCGTTACCC
>JANMVY010000139.1:0-3786 GCA_031393535.1 Actinomycetes bacterium
CGACGCTCGGCCGGCCCGGGAGATCGTCACCCTCGTCGTGCTCGCAGTGATCGGGCTCGGCTTCTCGATGCAACAATCACTGATCGTTCCGGCGCTCATCACGATTCAGCGCGACCTCGGTGCGAGCGCAACGACCACCACTTGGCTGCTCACTGGTTTCTTGCTGTCGTCGTCCGTGGCCACGCCGATCATCGGCCGGCTCGGCGACATGTTCGGCCGCAAGCGGGTGATGATGCTTTCCCTCGTGGTGCTGGCGGCCGGTACCGTGCTGGCCGGTGTCGCACACACCATCGGCCTGCTCCTCACCGCGCGGATCCTGCAAGGACTTTCCGGCGCCATCGTGCCGTTGGCGTTCGGTATTCTGCGCGACGAGTTGCCGCCGATGCGCGTCGCGAACGGAATCGGCATCGTCTCGGCGATGCTCGCGGTCGGCGCGGCACTCGGGATCGTGTTCTCGGGCCCGATTGTCACGAGCCTCGGAGTCACATGGTTGTTCTGGCTACCGCTGATGACACTGGTGCCGACGATCATCGTGGCGTGGCGGTTCATTCCGGCGTCGCGGGTCGGCGAACGAGCACCGGTCGACATCGTCGGCGGCGTCCTGCTCACCGCCTGGCTCGTGTGCCTGCTGGTCGCGGTGAGCCAGTCCACCAGCTGGGGTTGGCTCGACGACCGGACGCTGCTGCTGTTCGGTGGTACCGGGTTGTTCTTCGTCATCTGGGTACGGGCCGAGCTCGGGTGCGCGAGTCCGTTGATCGACGTACGACTCCTGCGCACGCGGACGGTCGCAAGCGTCAACATGGTGAGCTTCGCAGTCGGGTTCACGATGCAGAGCCTCTTCGCATTCGTCACACGGTTCGTCCAGCTGCCGCATTCGACCGGGTTCGGTCTGGGCGTGCGCGCCTCGCACGCCGGGCTGATCATCCTCCCGTGGAGTTGTGGGGCCTTTCTGACGGGGATGTTTTCCGGCCGCTTCGCCGCACGCTTCGGATCGCGGCGCGCCCTGATCGTGGGCGCGATCATCGCGGTGTTCCCGAGCATGGTCCTCGCGCTACGGCACGATTCACTGGTCTGGATCGGCGTGGCGATGGGCGCGACCGGTGTTGGCACCGGCTTCGTCACCGCCGCCATGCCCGCGATCCTCGTCGCCTTCGCACCGCCCGATCAGATCGGTGTCGCCGCAGGTATGAACCAGAACATTCGAACCATCGGCGGCGCAGTGGGCACACAGTCGCTCGCGGCAGTCATCGCTTCGAGCGCCGTGCCGAAGGAGTCGCTGTACGTCGCGTCGTTCCTCACGGTCGGTGTCGTCTGCCTGCTCGGGGTCGTCGCGGCCGTGGCCATGCCCCGTTCGCCCGTTCGCGCATCTGAGAATCCCCACATCAAGGGCAAGTAGCGTCACCGCCATGGCACCACGTTCGGTCGGGGTGCCCCTCGCTCACTTCTCGTTCTCCGATGATCGACACGCCGCGTGTGTCTCCGGGCGGGTGGGGGGCGTGAGTGCGGCACCGTACGACACGCTGAACCTCAGTTTCGGTGTGGGCGACGACCCGGCGTCGGTGATCGAGAACCGCACACGTCTGTGCGCGGCGCTCGGCGCGCCACTCGACGCACTGACCGTCGCCAATCAGGTGCACGCAGCAGGCGTCGTGGTGATCGAAGCCGGGCAGCGTGGACGCGGCGCGCGAGCCCACGCCGATGCCGTGGCAGATGCCGATGGTCTGGTCACCGCGACGCCCGGCATCGTGCTCGCCGTGCTGCTCGCAGATTGCGTGCCGGTGATGCTCGTCGATCCCGTGCGCGCAGTGGTGGCGGTCGCCCACGCGGGATGGCGGGGTACGATCGCGCACGTCGCCGCCAACACCGTCGAAGTGATGGTCGAGCGGTTCGGATGCGACCCGGTCGACATTCGCGCGGGCATCGGCCCGTCGATCGGCCCTGCGAGCTACGAGGTGGGCGACGACGTCATCTGCGCCGCGCGCGCGGCGTTTGCGAACGCACCCGAGGTGCTGTGCACTCGCGGACCGCGCACGACCTTCGATCTGTGGGCGGCGAATGCCGACGACCTCCGCCGCAGCGGCCTGCGCGCCGACCATGTCGAGCTCGCGGGCGTCGACACGCGTACTGCGACCGACCGCTACTACTCCCATCGCGCGCAAAACCCCACGGGCCGGTTCATGGCCGCGGTCGCGTTGTACCGTCGATGAGGTTGCCCGCTCCAGCGACCCGCGAAAGTCTCTCACCATGACCGTCGACGGGGGCCACGCCAGGCCGGTGCACATCTCTGCGCGCGCACCCTCGCCCTACCGGTGGCGATTGATCCGCTCACTGCTGCTCGGACAAGTGTCGACGGGGGCCAGCCTCACGATCATCGCCCTCGCCACCGCGGAGATCGCAAAGGATCTCGGAACCACGACAACGATCGTGTCGTGGGCCGTCACCGGCGGCGTGCTCGGCTCGGCGGTCGGCGGCGCGATCGGCGGCAAGGTCGGCGATCTGCTCGGGCATCGCCGCGTGCACCGCATCACGTTGTTCGCGGTGGTCGTGCTCACCGCGCTGAGTGCGGTCGCGTGGAACGGTTGGGTGTTCCTCGCAGCACGGGTGCTGGCCGGTGTGGCGTCGGGCGCCACCAGTGCCACCTCGACCGCCCTCGTGTTGCACGCGTTCCCCTCCGAAGAACGCACAAAGGCGATCGGCATCTACCAGTCGGCGCTCACCCTCGCACCGGCCATCGGATTGCTCGTCGGTGGCCCGATCATCGACGAGTTCGGCTGGCGCAAGCTGTTCGTCGGGTTCGCGGTGATCGTGGCGGCCGGATACGTCTGGTCGTGGCTCGTCGTACAGGTGACCACCAGCCGCGTCGAACGCCGCATCGACTACCTCGGCTCGTTGGCCATGGCATTCACCGTCGTCGCGGGCCTGCTGTTCTTCGACCGAGGCCGCGTGTACGGCTTCGACGATCGCGTTCCGTGGATCATGCTCATGAGCGCGCTCGTCGCCGCCATGCTCTTCGTGGTGATCGAGCGTGCCGCGGCCGAGCCGCTCATCCGTCTCGACTACTTCCAACGGCGCGACTTCATCGTGCCCACGCTCGTGAGCACCGGGCTCAACTTCGCGTTCATGGGTGGCCTCGTGGTCACCCCACTGTTGTTGCACAAGACGTTCGGCTACACGAACAAGCAGAGCTCGAGCATCTTGTTCCTGCGACCGCTCTTCTACAGCGTCACCGCGATGTTGGCCGGCATGATGCACACGCGCTTCACCGTTCGCCGCATCGCGTTGTTCGGGGGCGTCGTCGTGATCGTGTCGATGCTCATGTTCGCCGAGGGCAGCCACACCACGAACATCTGGCTGATCGTCATCGGACTCGTCTTGTCGGGCGTCGGCCTCGGCGTTGCGACACCGGGGCTCACCGCCGCGTCGGCCGCGGCGAGCGACCCGGTGGACTTCGGTGTCACGTCGGGTATGCGCACGACCATCACGCAGATCGGTGTCACTGCGGGTATCCAGACGATGACCATCATGGTCGGCACGCACTACACGCCGAATGCGTTCGCCGGGTCGTTCCTGCTCGGCTGCGGGGTGGCCGTCGCCGGTACCGCGGCCGCGCTCACGATCCGCCGCGGGTGACCGTCTGTCGAGTGACCCCTGCTGAGCTTCGAGTCACGCCGTCGAGGACACGTCGGCCAGCCCGACCGTGCCCATCGGCTCGAGCCACGCTCGGTACCGCAAGTCCATGTGCAAGAAGACGTATTGCTCGAGGAGACGCCGGTTCTCGGGGTCGAC
>JANMVY010000143.1:0-2503 GCA_031393535.1 Actinomycetes bacterium
ACCCGCTCACCTGCAACTCCGCGACCGGGTCGGCATACCGGGGTGGTCGGCATAATCATGCTTGTGCCGACGTCGCCACAAGCACGACACGCGCCACACGTACGCGTCGACGCTGCTGTCGGGTGGCGTGTCAGTGGCCGCGACAGCCGAGTACCTCGGGCACTCCCCCGCGATGCTCCTGTCGGTGTACGCGCACCTGATGCCCGCCGACCACGACCGGGCGCGCGCCGTGGTCGAGCGTGCGTTCACGCGCGAAGCCGCGTGTCCCGTTGGTGTCCCGGCCGTGGCATCAGATGGCGCATCGGGCCTGTGACCTGCGCCTTCAGGCGATGGTGAGCCGCAGGTGCTTCATGCCGTTGATGAAGTTCGAGCGCACACGCTCTGGGGTGCCCGCGAACGACAATCGGCTCAGCCAGGGGCGCAGCGCGTCGAACGTGGCGACCGCTTCGAGCTTCGCCAGGTGCGAACCGAGACAGAAGTGCGGTCCGCCGCCACCGAGTGCCACGTGCGGATTCGGTGTGCGGCCGGCATCGAACCGGTCAGGGTCAGCGAAGACCGCGGCGTCGCGGTTGGCCGACACCATCCACAGCGTGACGCGATCGCCGGTCGCGAATCGACAGCCTCCGGCCTCGGTCTCGTGGGTGACCCACCGCGAGTGATGCAACACGGGCGTGACGAACCGCAGCAACTCGTCGACCATCACCGTCGTATCGACCGCGCCATCGACGAACCGCCGCAGCTCGGTCGGGTGCTCGAGCAGCACGCGCATCGCCTGGCCGATGAGGTTGCGGGTCGTCTCGGTACCACCGAGCAGATAGTTCACCCCGTAGCCGCGCAGGTCTTCCTCGACCAGCGGCTCGCCGTCGAGCTCACCGTGCAACAAGTTGGAGAAGAGATCATCACCCGGCGTCGCGCGACGACGCGCGAACTCGTCACCGAGGAACTCGCTGAGCGCCGCCTGCGCGTCCATCATCGAGGTGGGGTGCGGCCGGTACTCCGGATCGGAGTTCGGGGCGATGGCATGGCCCCACTGCATGATCTGTCGTTCGGCCGACCGGGGCACGCCGGTGAGATCGGCCATGACGCGAAATGGAATGGCGGCGGCGATGTCGGGCACGAAATCGCCGCCACCTGCGGCGACGAAATCGGCAACTGCGACCTCGGCGATCGCCCGCACGTCGGCCTCGATGCGACCTATGGCGCGGGGCATGAACGACGGGATCACCAGGTGGCGGTACTTCGTGTGCTCCGGCGGATCCATCGCGAGCAGCACCGCCGGGTTGAGTGTCGAGCCCGGTGGCACGATGCCACCCGCGCTCGAGAACGTCGGCCAGTCGCGGTTCATCTGCTCGACGAGCTCGTGGGTGGTGACCACCCAGCACGACCCTTCGGGCCACCACCACACCGGAGCGTGCTCACGGAGGTACGCGAACGTCTCGAACGGTACCGATTGCTCGAATCGCGCATCGCTCAGATCAATGGTGACGGTTTGCATGGCAACCCCCTGGTTCGCGAGGTCATCCTCGCATGGCAACGTCGCGCGTGGCAGACCCGGCGGATCACCGACGCGACAGCTCAGCCCGTGACGCCCTGCACCCGTTCGGATGCTCGTCGATGGGCGACGAGCATCTCGTCGACTCGGTCGCTGACCAGTCGGCCGTCGTGCACGAGCGAGCGGCCGGCCACGATGGTGTGACGCGGCGCCGTGGGTCCGCAGCGCAACAAGGCCTCGATCGGGTCGTTGATGGCTCCGGCGAAGCGCACCCCGTCGAGACCCCACACCGCGACATCACCACACGCACCCACCGAAAGCTCACCGATCTGCCCCGCCCGACCGAGGCACATGGCTCCGCCGCGCGTGGCGATCTCGAGCGCGTCGCGCGCACCCATGGTGGCAGGGCCTGTGCGCGTGCGACCGATGAGCATCGCGTTGCGTGCTTCCATCCACAGCGACGCGGAGTCGGTCGACGACGAGCCGTCGCACCCGAGGCCCACCGCGACACCGGCCGCGCGCATCTCGTGCACCGGACACAGCCCGACGCCGAGCAACATATTCGAGCTCGGACAGTGCGCGACGCCGGTGCCCCACTTCGCCAGGCGCCCGATCTCGTCGTCGTTCGGGTGCACGCAATGCGCGACCCACGAACGCGACGAGCCCCAGCCGACATCTTCGAAGTATTCGATCGGCCGACAACCGAACGTCTCCATGCAGAACACGTCCTCGTCCGGGTCTTCGGCGAGGTGGGTGTGCAGCCGGACGTCGAGCTTCTCCGCGAGCTCAGCGGTGCGACGCATGAGGTCGCGGGTGACCGAGAACGGCGAGCACGGCGCAAGCGCCACCTGGATCTGCGCGTGTGCCGAGCGATCGTGGTGCGCGAGCACGAGGCGCTCGGACTCCGCGAGGATCGTGTCGTCGTCCTGCACCACGCTGTCGGGCGGGAGGCCACCGTCCTTCTCCGACAACGACATCGAACCGCGCGTCGCGTGGAACCGCAGGCCGATG
>JANMVY010000145.1:0-7126 GCA_031393535.1 Actinomycetes bacterium
CCTTCGTCGAGCTCGACCACGGCGACGACGTAGGGCAGGTCCTCGATGAACGCCGGTGTGGCCGGTCGATGCTGCACGACGTAGCTGTACACCGTGCCCGTGCCGCGCACGGCCTGCCACGTGTGGTCCTGGGAGAGGCACTCGCGACACAGGACCACGGGCGGAAATCGGAACGTGTGACACGCCGTGCACCGTTGGAGTCGGAGCTCGCGCTCCCTCGTGCCGTCCCAGAACGGTTGTGAGAGCGGAGTCGGGTGCGGCAGCGGTTTGGCCCACTCGGTCGCCACGGCTACTCCTTCGCCAGGATCGACATGGAGAACGCGCCGGTGAATGGTCCGCACGCCACCGCGAGCTTCGGGTCTCGCACCTTGCGGCAGATCGAACGGTCGTAGGTGTGCTCGCCGAGATGCGCACGGGGGCACAGATCGGGCACATCGTTTCGGAACTGCCGCACTGCTTCGATGATGCGAAGGTTGTAGGGGTTGATGCAATGGCTATAGCCGAGGTTGCCGCCGTCGGGGCTCACCGGAAAGCGTTGATCGAGACCGATGTTTTCGATGCAGAACGCGCCACCATCGCCGACATCGCAAAATCCGGCCGCCTCGTATTCCATGAGAACGCCGCTCGCGAAATGGTCGTAGGTGGTGACGAGGTCGATGTCGTCGTGGCTGACACCGGCACGCTCGAACGCGGCCAGCATGCGGCCACGCGTCTCGAGCGGTTGCAATGTGGGCGGGAAGTAGTAGCTCGTGTAGTAGCACCCGATGGCGCCCGACAACACCCACACCGGAAGGTTCTTGCAATCCTTCGCGCGATCGGCCGACGTGACGATGATGCACGAGCCGCCGTCGTTGACGAGTGCGCACATGAGCAAGGTGTACGGATCAGCGATCATGCGCGAATCGAGCACGTCCTGTGCGGTGTAAGGGCCGCGGCCGAACATCACCGCCTCGGGGTTGATGTTGGCGTTGTTGCGCAACACTGCCGCGCAATGCGCGAGTTGCTCGCGGGTGGTGCCGTACAGCGACATGTGACGCCGGGTCTGCAACGCCATCTGCGCAGGTGTGGTCGAACCGGTCCACTCGGTGAACTCGTACCCGGGTCGTGTGTACGCGGCGGTCGCGCCGTCGGTCTCCTCTTGGCACCCGCCGAACGGGATGGCGATCACATCGGCGACGTGATCGCGGATCATGGCCGCGGCGTATAACAACGCCGGCACCCCCGAAAAATGCGATGTGAACCGCATCGGGGTTCCGAGCTGGAACGCGATCTCGCCCAGGCTCGTGCCGGCGCCTGTGCCGGCCGGGAACTCGAACGCGACGAGCCCGTCGACCTCGTTCTTGTGCATGCCGGCGTCGTCGAGTGCGCCGTTGAGCGCCTCGAGCATCAGCGCGAGCGCCGAGCGTCCGAGGTTGCGTCCTTGTTTCGTGGCGTGAACGCCGACGATTGCGACGTCGCGTGGGGCGGGCATGGGATCCTCCGTGTCCGCCGGACTGTACCGGACGACGACACGGCGTCGACCCGTCAGGCGTCGTTCATCGCGTGCATCGCGAGGCGGGGTCGGGTCAACCGCAAGGCCACCAGCACGATGAGCGTGCCGACCGCACCGTCGATCCAGTAGTGATTCGCGGTGACCACGACAACGAGTGTCGTGACGGCGACGTGGGCCACGCCGAGCCACCGCCACCGTCGTGGCGCGAGCCGCCACAGGACTATGCCGATCAAGACCGCCCACCCCACGTGCAGGGACGGCATCGCGGCGAATTGATTGGCCGCACCGCGCACGGCACCCTGGTACGGCGACGGCCCGAAGACCGAGCCCGTGTCGACCATATCGATGTCGCTCACCAGGCGCGGGGGCGCAAGTGGATAGACGATCTGGATCGCGAGCCCGAGCGCGGTGGCCGCGGCGAGCGCGTTGCGGACCCGCACGTACTGGCGGCCTCGCCATGCGAACAATCCGCCGAGGAAGGCGACGGTGACCGGGAAGTGCGCACCGACGTAGTACCAATTCGCGGCTCGCACCACCTGGCGCTTGCCGATCACGAGATGCTGCAACGACTCCTCGCTCGGCAGGTGCAGGGTGCGTTCGAGATGCCAGAGGTTGCTCCCGTTGCGCAGGGCACGATTCACCTCGTCACCCGCGAGCAGCCGACCTTGTCGGTAGATCAGGTACAGCGCGCCGACCAGTGTGAGCTGCCACACCGCCGCAGGAAGGCCGTGCGCGAACGCTCGTCGGAACCTCGATGGGGGACACGGTAGAGAAGAAGTGGTCGCGGCCATCGATTGCTCCTTCTCGAGGACAATGCGTTCGCGCGGGCACGACACCGCGATTCTCCGCTGCTCGGGGGCTCCGGTCAAGGGCGAAAGTCACCGACGGCGCGGTCGGTGCGCGATCAGCGGTAGCTCTGCGCCTGCGGCCCGTCGTCGGTGTCGTAGACCACGTTGCCGGTGCCCGTGATCGAACTGAACACCTCGACGGTGGTGCAACCGGCGGCACCTGCCGTGTGCGGTCCGTAGAACTCGCCCGCCGGGCTCACCATGACGTCACCCGGGTGCAACACGCGCTCGCCGACGTCGACGCTGCCCTGTACCACGACCTCGAAGCGGGCCACCGGATGCGCGTGGCGGGCGAGCACGCCGTGGGGGGGAAGTCGCAACATCGCGGCAACCGGCGTGTGCGGCGAATCGGGATCGCCGAGCACGAAGTGCACGATGTCGATGTCGAACGGCTTGCACGCTTCCTGCACGGGTCGTAGGAAGTCGGGTTCGAGGTCCCAAAAACCCGGATCGCGTGGGCTGTGGTACGCCATGGCGCCCCCTTCGGTCGGTCCCAGCATCGCCGGCGCGTCGCGCGCGCGCCCCGCCCCGGGGGGACGGGGCAGGGCACGTGGCGCGAACCGCCGGGGAGGGGTGCCGGTGGTTCCGATGGGACAACGGTCAGTTGGTCGTGGGGGCACCGCTCGCGCTCGGCATCGCGTGTGCCGGGCCGCCGGGGCCGCGCCGGCCGGGGCCGCGCCCGCCGGCCGGGGCCGTACCGTCGAGCATCGCCACGACCTTGGCCGGCACCGCGGCCTTCATCGTGGCGGCAGTCGCGGCGGTGATCTTGGCGTCGGTCACGCCTTGGTCGATGCGGGCGTTGGCCTTGTCGGTGAGCAGCGTGGTGAGCGCGGCGACCTTGTCACCGGCGATCGTGCGCAGCGTCGCCCCGCCCTGGAGTTGGGTGCGCAGCGCGTCCTCGGTGATGCCGAGGGTCGTGGCGATGTCGTCCAGAGGGGCTCCGGCCATGCCGCGATCGCGACCGCGATCGCCACCGTGGTCAGGTGCCGGGTTCGCCGCACGGAAGGCGCCCATCCCGGCGGTGATCGCGTCGGCCTGGGCCTGGGTGATCGTGCCGCCGGTGACGAGGTTGCCGAGCACCGACTTCAGCGCCGCACCACGTTCGGGCTTTGCTGCGGTCGTCGCGTTGGTCGGGGCGGGGGCGGAGGTTGTGGTGCCGTCGATCGACTGGGCGCCGGCGCTGCCGAGCGGGTTCAACACCGCGACTGCGATCGAGCCGGTGGCGATGCTGAGAGCTGCAACGCCGCTTGCGACGAGCTTGTTCATGAGGGGGTTCTCCTTGGTCGGAGCCGGCCGTAGCCGTCCCGTTTGGCTTGCGTGCTTCGTGGAGATCACCTTGCGGCCCGAAGATGAGACGACCTCATGAGGCACGTAAGAAGGAATCAAGTAAACCGCGGCTAAAACAGGGCCACGCGCAAGGCGGGACGAACCGAGGTCGTACGGATGCCGAGAAGTGACCGACGCGTCGAGGACCGCCGCTTGCTCACCGGCGAGGGTCGTTTCGTCGCGAACCTCGCGCCCGCTCTCGCTCCCGATGCGGCAGTCGTGTGGTTCGTGCGTGCAACGGTGGCCCACGCGCGCCTGCTCGACGTCGACGTGTCGGTCGCTCGCGCGTTCCCCGGAGTGGTGGCCGTGCTGACCGCCGACGATCTCGGGCTGGTGGCAACCCCACCCGACATGGGGCTACTCGATCAGAACATGACCCGCGCACCACTCGCTCGCGACATCGTGCGGTTCTCGGGTGAGGCCGTGGTCGCGATCGTGGCCGAAACACTTGCTGCGGCGATCGACGCGGCCGAGGTCGTGGTGATCGCCACCGAGCCCCTGCCCGTGGTCGCGACAATCGACCACGCGTTGCGAGACGACGCGCTCGTTCACACCGCTGCGGGCACCAACGTGGCCATACGTTTCGCGCGGGTCGAAGGGGCCGACCTCGGCGGAGCGGACCGAGCCGCGGCCGTCGTGGCCGTGCACACGCGCACGGTGAACCCGCGCGTGGCGATCGCCCCGATCGAGGGGCGCAGCGTGCTCGCGCAATGGGACGGCGCAACCCTCACCGTGCACACGAGCGGCCAAGGACCGCATCCGCACCGGGCCGCGTACGCCGCGTCGCTCGGGCTCGACGTCGCCGATGTGCGCGTGGTCTGTCCCGATACCGGGGGCGCGTTCGGTGCGAAAGCCCTGCCGTATCCCGAGGAGTTGGTCGTCGCGCATCTCGCCCGAGCGCTCGATCGCCCGATGCTCTACGTCGAGATGCGAACCGAATCGATGGCCGCGCTCGGCCATGCGCGTGCGCAGCAGCAGCACCTCACGCTCACGGGTACGCGCGACGGAACGATCCTTGCTACCGATCTGCGCGTCGTCCAAGATTGCGGCGCCTACCCGCGGCTCGGGGCGTTCATGCCGAACATGTCGCGGCTCATGCACACCGGGCCGTACCACATCCGCTCGGCGGCGTTCGAGGCGATGTCGGTCGTCACCAACACCAACCCGACTGTGGCGTATCGCGGCGCCGGCCAACCCGAAGCCGCCGCGGTGATGGAGCGCACAATTGATCGTTTCGCGCGGTCGATCGGTGCCGACCCGATTGCGGTGCGCCGCCGCAATCTCGTGCCCGCGGACGCCTTCCCATATACGAATCCGGCGGGCCTCGTGTATGACAGTGGCGACTACGTCGCCGCACTCGATCTGCTGTGCCAGGTGGCCGACGTCGACCGGCTCCGAGCGACGCAGGCCACGCGCCGAGCCCACGGAGCGCGTCGCCAACTCGGCATCGGTGTCGCATGCTTCATCGAGTCGTGCTCGACATCGAACCAACCCGAGCATGCTCGGGTGCGCATCGATTCAGATGGCTCGGTCGTGGTGCACAGTGGCACCACCCCGTCGGGTCAGGGTCACGCGACGACGTGGTGTCGCATCGTGGCCGACGTGCTCGGCGTGCCATTCGATGCGATCCGATGCGAGACCGGTGACAGCGCATGGTTCTCCAGCGGCACGGTCACCGGTGGTTCACGCTCGGTCCAGGTAGGAGGCGAAGCGGTTCGCTCGGCGGCGGTGGCCGTGCGAGACGATGCGCGTGTCCTCGCGGCAGAGATCCTCGAGGCGCACGTCGACGACGTGGTCTTCGACCGGGAGCGGTGTGCGTTCCACGTCGCGGGCGCGCCAGTGCGGGTCGCCTCGCTGGCGGCCGCGGTTGCGGCGCACGTCGACGGGTGCCTCGACCGCATCATCCGGTTCGACCCGACGAGTGGCACGGTGTCGTTCGGCGCCTACCTCGCGGTGGTCGAGGTCGACACCGAGACCGGTGCGGTGCGCGTCGATCGCTTCGTCGCAGTCGACGACGCCGGAACCATCGTGAACCCGCAGCTGTTCGAAGGTCAGGTCCATGGCGGCGTCGCCCAGGGGATCGCGCAAGCCGTGTACGAGGAGGTCGTCTATGACGCCGATGGCAACCTGCGTACCACCAATCTTGCTGACTACGCGATGCCCGCGGCGACCGAGTTGCCGTTCATCGAAACGTACGTGATCGAGACCCCCACACCGCACAACGCGCTCGGTGCGAAAGGCGTGGGGGAGTCGGGTCCGATCGGCGCGGTACCCGCGGTGCACAACGCGGTGATCGACGCACTGACCCATTTTGGCATCGACCACATCGACCTGCCGCTCACCCCGTGGCGTGTGTGGCAGGCGCTGCGCGACGCGCAGGTCACGGGATGAACGTCTGCAGCGCGATACCGAGCCCGCCGTCGATGCGCAAGACCTGCCCCGTCATGTAACGCGACGCGTCGGACAGCAGGAACACCACGACAGGTGCGATGTCGTCGGCGTTGCCCGTGCGGCGCAGTGGCACCACCGGTTGGCGACGGGCCTGCACTTCGGGATCTGTACTGCTCGCGGAAAAGTTCGTGCCCGACACGAGTCCCGGCGCGATGCCGTTGACCCGCACGCCCGACGGGCCCCACTCGAGCGCCATCTGCTCGGTGAGCGACGACAGCGCAGCCTTCGCCGCGTTGTACGCGCCGGCTCCTGGCGCCGCAAAGTACGCGACGAGCGACGACGTGTTGACGATGGCGCCGCCGTGGGCTCGAAGCGAAGCGAGAGCGGCTTGGCTGCACCACAACGCCGAATCGAGATCGACCCGGAACACGTGATGCCAGGTGTCGGCGGCCAAGGTCTCGAGCGCCCCACCGCGCACGAGTCCGACGTTGTTGGCAAGCCCCGTGAGCCCGCCCAGCGCGTCGATCGCCGTCTCGACCACGACACGCGCGGTGGCGGGCTCGCTCACGTCGCCCGCGATCGCGTGTGCGGTGCCACCGGCGGCGCGCACCGATTCGCAGGTCGCCTCGGCGCGCGCCGGGTCGATGTCGTTGACGGCGACGTGTGCGCCCGCCGCGGCGACATGATGTGCGATCGCCGCCCCGATACCGGACCCTGCACCGGTCACGAGGACCCGACCCGAGGCGAGGGACGGAACGGAGGCGGATGTCATGCGGGTTGCTCCTTGCGAGGTGGTGCGACCGGACCGTAGTCGGGTTGGCGCGCCGACCGCCTCGGTCAGCGGTGCGGACCGGCGAGCTCCACGATGCCGAGGTGCGCGGCGATCATCGTGGCCTGCACCAGCGATTGCGCGTCGAGCACTCGGTAGATCGTGGTGAGGTGGTTGTGCACCGTCTTCACCGCGATGTCGAGTCGGGCGGCGACCTGCTTGGTGGTGTGCCCCGAGGCGAAGAGTTGGAGCACTGCTCGTTGTCGTTCGGTGAGGACGATCTGGCGCCCCACGGGCACG
>JANMVY010000163.1:0-2616 GCA_031393535.1 Actinomycetes bacterium
GAACCTGCACTACGCGCAGAAGGGCCTGCACCAGCCGGGTTTCACACACCTGGCGATCTCGGGCGAGGAATGCCGCATCATCAACTTGCACCGCAACCTCGAGCGGTACATCGGCGTGTCCGAGATGACCGGTGGCGAACCAGCGGATTGAGGCCTCGTTCAAAGGTGCGTGGGGTCATCGGGCCAGGCGTGTTTGGGGTAGCGACCGCGTAGTTCCGCGCGCACCTGCGCGTATGAGCCGCGCCAGAATCCGGCGAGATCGTTCGTCACCTGAACCGGGCGGCCCGCGGGGGACAACAACGCCACCACGATCGGCACTCGGCCGCCGGCGAGACGCGGCGTGTCGTGCCAACCGAACGCGTCCTGGAGGCGTAACGAGACCAACGGATTCGCGCCGGAGTAATCGATGGTCCGTTGCTGCCCCTTCGCGGTGCTCACGTGCGTCGGTGCGAGCTGATCGAGGCGAGTTGCGAGCTTCCAAGGAACGAGGTGTCCGAGCGCGGCCACGACATCGATGCGCGAGAGCCTGCTGCTGCGTCGCACGTCGTGGCGGATGAGCTCGGGGAGCAGCCACTCGTCGAGACGCGCGAGCAACGCGTCGTCACCGAGGTCGGGCCAGTCTTCGCCGAGATGCGTGCGGCAGAACGCCACGCGTGCTCGCAACGGCGCCGCATCGGCGAGGCGAGGTAGCAAGGTGAGCCCTTCGGCCAGCACACCGCGCACAAGCGCTCGCCGTGCACCGTCGGCGTCGTCGATCGGCGATGCCTTCAGCACGATGGCACCGATGCGGGTCTCGCGTTGCACACGGACGTCGCGGGTGCGACGGTCCCATGTCGCAACGACCTCGTCGACCGGCTGCACGACCTGGTCGAGCTCGCGGGGGCTGAGGGGGGCGGCGAGAAGAATTCGCGCGTCGCCACCGTCGTTCGTGAGCTCGATCTCGGCGACCGCGAGCCACTCGCTCGTCGCAAGGTTGTCGTGCGCGTCGATTGCCGCGCCCACCGAGCTCGCGAGCAGATAGCGCCCGGACACATCACGGCGTCGAGCGATGCGATCGGGGTATGCCATTGCGAGGACGAATCCGATCGGCTCGATTGCGAACGCGTCGACCTCGCCGGCCCTGTCGTCGAGGCCGAGTCGTCGACGCAGCCTTTGCGCATCGTGGCGCACGCGATCGACACCGGGCACGCCACCACCTCGGGCGCGCAGCATGTCGACGCGGTGCGCGAGGTCGGCGTCGCGGCGGTCGTCGCCGATGTCGCGATCGCTCAGCAGTGCAGCGACGGTGCACGCCACGGCTCCGAAACCCCGTTCGTGCGCGCGGAGCACCGCGTGAGCGAGCCTCGGGTGCAGCGCCAACTCGCCGACGGCGCGTCCGTGCGTCGTCACGCGACCCGACACGTCGACCAGCCCGAGCGCGCGCAGCACCTCGCGTGCCGCGTGGAGGGAGTGCGGGGGTGGTGCATCGAGCCACCGAAGGCCAATGCCTTCCGGGTCACCCCAGCGCGCGAGGTCGAGCGCGAGCGGGACGAGGTCGGCCTGGGTGATCTCGGGTGGGTCGTGTGCGTCGAGCAACGCGTGTTCGTGCTCGCCCCACAACCGGTACGCGATGCCGGGGCACACACGGCCCGCCCGTCCGCGGCGCTGATCGGCCGACGCACGCGACACGCGCACCGTCACGAGGCCGCTCATCGCGCGGCGTGTGTCGAGAATCGAGCGGCGGACCCAGCCGCTGTCGACCACTGCCGTGACGCCACCGATGGTGAGGCTCGTCTCAGCGATGTTGGTGGCGAGCACGATCTTGCGGCGGCCGGGTGGCGCGGGCGCGAGCGCGCGGTCCTGGGCCTCGGTCGACAGCGTGCCGTGCAGGGCCAACACGTCGATGCCCGCGAGCGCGCCGATCGCCCGTTCGGTCGCGCGGATCTCGCGAGCACCGGGGAGGAAGATCAGTACGTCACCGGTCGTCTCGTCCAGCGCCCGGCGCGTCGCTGCGGCGACTGCGGTCGGTTGCAGTGTGGGGGTCGCCGGGCCGCACCAGTGGGTGCGCACCGCGAACATGCGACCGGTTGCCTCGATCACCGGTGCGTCATCGAGCAACTGCGCCACTGCGGCGCCGTCGATCGTGGCCGACATCACGAGGATGCGCAGGTCGTCGCGCAACCCATGTTGCGCGTCGATGCACATCGCGAGGCCGACGTCGATGTCGAGGCTGCGTTCGTGGAACTCGTCGAGCACGATGCAGGACACGCCGTCGAGCGACGGGTCGCTCTGGAGCATTCGCGTGAGCACTCCATCGGTGACCACCTCGATACGCGTCCGGGCGCCGATCTTGGTGTCACCGCGCATTCGCCAACCGACGGTGCCGCCGGGGCGCTCGCCGAGCTGCTCGGCGAGCCGGCGCGCGGCAGCCCGTGCTGCGACCCGGCGAGGCTCGACCACGATCACCTTGCCCGTGCACCATGCTTCGTCGAGCAGCGCGAGTGGTACCACGGTCGTTTTGCCTGCGCCCGGCTCGGCCACGAGGACCGCGCTCGTGTGGGTGCGGAGCGCCGCGGTGAGGTCGTCGAGAACTTCGCCGATCGGGAGGTGGGTGTCGAGTGCCATCTCCGGCAGTGT
>JANMVY010000137.1:0-1791 GCA_031393535.1 Actinomycetes bacterium
GTTCCTCACGCTGATGGACAACCCGCTCACCGAGAAGCCGTCGCACTACTTCCGCAACAACGTCTGGTGCACGTACATCAACGACCCCATCGGCCTGAACAACCTCTGCTTCACCGGTGCCGACCACTTCCTCTGGTCGAGCGACTACCCGCACGGCTCCGCGACCTGGCCCCGCTCGCGCGAAAGCGTCGCCGACGAATGCGGTCAATACGCCGTCGATGAAGCCACATGCACCAAGCTCACGTGCACGAACGTCGCACGCCTCTACAGCATCGATCTCGATTCGGTGCGCGCGCCAAGCCGCCACGTCGAATCAGCCGGGCACTGAACGCGTTCGGGTCGCGATGCGCAGCATCCGGTGTGCGTGCATCGCGCGACCAGTCGGGTGACGCCACCAACACGGCCTCAGAGCGCGGGCGGGGCGTTCAGCAGGCGCCGCGGGCTCCGGGCGCGGTGACGAAGTCGCACACGGCCACGCCCCCGCGCGCGATGCCGCCTTCGAGCTCGGGTGGCTTCGCCGCGCCGTACGCCTGCGTCGAAACGTCGCGCCGATAGTTCAAAAAGGCCATGCCGCGGGCCCCGGTGGTGAGCGAGTAGCGGATGTTCGCGGGGATGGCGATCACGTGACCGGGGCCGTACTCGTGGCGACCGATGATCACGCTGCCGCCGAGGATGTAGATGATCTCGTCCTGGGTATGGGTGTGCGGCAGGTCCTTGACCAGGCCATCGGCGCGCGCCACGTGGAAGAACGAGACGCGACACGTGGGGCAGGTGGAATCGGCGAACCACCGCGCGACCACCCGCTCGCGCGAACCCGATGCGAACCAGCCACCCGGGCCGACCACGTGAACCCCATGGCCGGTGCTGTCGGGCGGACCGTACAAGCCGTCGCCCGGCGGTTCGACCGCGTACGGCCCAACGTGCACCACCCGGGTGGGGCCGATCGCCCGCGCCGTCGCCGCGACCCCTGACTCGACCACCACGCACCCGTCGGCCGGGCACACGAGCCCGTCGACGTCGAGCGCGCCCGAAACCACGTAGACCGCTTCGTCACCGTGCCCCGCCGGCCAACGAAGCACCGAGTGGTCGGCCAACTCGGCCGACACCAGCCAGGTCGAATAGGCGTCAGGGCTCACGCGGCGGGCCACGACGGAACCTTCGACGGTGGCGAACGGGACGGGATAGTCGGACACCGACGCGAGCGCCGTTTCGTCGATGATCGAGAACTTGGCCACGACAAGATCGTAGTGTCGCCGGCATGGACGAAACCGATCCCAGATTCCGGGTGGCTGCAGCACGGCGAATTCTCGCACGCGCGGGTTGCGACAGCGGCGTGGCCGGCCATGTCAGCGTGCGCGAACCCGGCGCTGACGTGTTCGACGTGAGCGCGTTCGGCTTCTTCGACGAGACAACTCCCGAACAGGTCGTCACTGCAGACCTCGGCGGAACGGTCGTGCGCGGCGACTGGCCGGCGTCACCGGCCATCAACTTCCATGCCGCGTTCTATCGCGCCCGGCCCGAGGTCGGTTCGGTGATCCACACCCACTCGCATTGGGTCAGCACCTTCGTCACCCGCGAACGCGCGATCGGTATGTACAACGTGGCGAGCGTGCTGTTCCACGACGAGCAGATCACCCATGCGGACGACGGCTCGAAACCGCCGGTGCCGGGCGACGAGATGGCCGTCAAGCTCGGGGACCGCAGTGTGGTCCTGATAAAGAACCACGGTGCGATCGTGGTGAGCGACACACTCGAAAAGGCGACGATTCTCGCGCTCACGCTCGAACAGGC
>JANMVY010000228.1:0-6538 GCA_031393535.1 Actinomycetes bacterium
TCCGCGTTCAGGATCTCGACGCTCACCACGCCGTCGAAGCCCTTGCGGCGAAAGGTGGCGCAGTACTCGGCGAGGTCGAACTCGCCTTCGCCGGGGAACGTCCGCCGCTCGAGCGTCTCGTGCACGAGGTCGGTACCGGTCATCGGGAGCGCGTCGCTGAACTGCACATAGGCGACCGTATCGACGCGTGCGGCGTCCAACTCGGCGAAGGTGTCAGGACCGCGGAAGTGGTGCCACACGTCGTACAGGATTCGTGCACGATCGGTGCCAACGTGCGCGATGAGCGGGAGCGTCGCCCCGATCGAGTCGGCCGGCGTGAACGGCAGGTACTCGACGGCGGGTCGTGCGCCGCCACCGTGGGCGGCCAGGAGCGTGCACACCTCGTCGAACAGCGCGTTCAGCGTGTCGTCGACGGGTACACCGACGTTCGTCAGGATCCACTGCGGCTTCAGCACAGCCGCCTGGCGCGCGATCACTTCGGCTTGTGCCAGCGTTTCGTCGCGTGCGCCCAGGTGCAACGCGGCGATCTCCCAGGTCGCGAGCCCATGCGACCCGATGAGGTCGCGAAGCTCGGTGAGTGATCGGCCCTCGCCCTCCCATGAACTGATCGAGAACGTGTCGGGACCGAACCACGTGAATCCCGCGGCCGACGCGGCGGCGATCTGGCCGGCGAGATCGGGTTCGTCGATCAGGTACGACGAGCGGTTGAACGTGTTGAAACACAACTCAGACACGTACGCCCCCTGCGCCCGCGGCGATGTACGCCGCGACCGGCGTGCCATCGAAGAACGACGGGTTCAACGCGGTGAACATCTCGATGGGGTTGTCACACACCACCTGGCGCCACTGCCCCGCGTCGAGAACCCCCTTGTCGATCATCGCAGCGCTTTCGGCGACGACGGCCGCGATGTCGGTGACATCCCAGTGACCGATGTCGCTACCGAGAACCGCCCGCAACGTTGCGCCCATCGGATTGGTCGGCAGGTAGGCGGTGACCACTCCGCGATCGTCGGCTTCGACCCCGAAGTAGAACGAGTCGACGAAACGGTCGACGATCCCGCTCGCCGTCGATACCTGCATGGCCGCGAACTCGTCGGGTTGCGCGGGCACGCTGCCGTGGATGGGGAACTTCTGCACAAGGTCGTACACGTCGCCGTCGATGAGGTCGGCGAGCTTGCCGCCATACGCGCGGTAGTACTGACCGAGCGCGTCCTTGTCGAGCCGGGCGGGGTCGAGCAGGGTCATGGCGTCGATGTTGCGCTTCTCCCAGTGCTCGATGGTGTCGGCCAGGAGCTGCATGCCCCATGACACGCCGCATTCGAGGAGCACGAACGGCAACTTCGGGAAGCGTGTGGTGACCCCACCGAGCAACAGGTTCTTCGCGAGGGGGTACATCTCGGCCGCAAACTGCCCGATGTGGTTGGCCACGTAACTGCTGATCGAGAAGTGAAGCCCAGGGCGAACGGTGAGCCCGCCGTGGAACGTGGCGGCGTACCCGAGTCGCTCGCACGCGGCCCACACGGGGTCGTAGTCGTGGACGCTGTCGATTCCGAACGAGTCGAACCAGTGTCGCTGCCCCGCGATCAGCCAGGGCGAGCAGTCGTCGCCGGGCACTTCGTCGAACGTGCGCGGCACGCCTTCGGGGAAGCACACGACCTTGATGCCGATGGCCTTGCAATGCTCGAGTTCGCCAACCGCTTCTTCGGGGGTGTGCATCGGGATCATCGCCGCCGCGGTCATGCGATCACCGAACTCGCCATAGACGTCGGCGTAGAACTCGTTGAACCCGTGGCACAGACCACGACGCAACTCGGCGTCGTGCTCGGCGCAGGTGAGCAACGTGTTGGTCGGATACAGCACGGTGTAGTCGAGACCGATCTCGTCCATCCGCTCGTGCAGGAGCGCGGGCAACGTCGCAGTGGCACGGTCGCGTACGTTCACCGTCTGGGTGCCCCACCACGCGCCCTGCGGTGTGCGGGTACGAATGCGCTCGTCCTGCGTGCGAGGCCGCTGTGAGAGCTTGGCGATCGGGCCCCGGTCGAGCCACGCCTGGAACTGCGTCGCGCCGAGTGACTCGCGTAGGTACGGATAGGTCGCATCGAGCACCTCGAGCATGTGACCATCGGCGTCGATGATCGGATGCCCAGCGCTGGCGCGGACCTCGGCGCTCGTTCGGTTCACGGTGTTCCCCCTTCGCCCGGCCGATACTAGGCGCCGCTGTCGATTCGGCGAGACTGCACGTCGAACCCGGAGCCCCCGAGAGCAGTAAGGATCCTCGAGATGAGCGACAAGCCGAACATCACCGTCGACACGACCGCCGCACCACCAACCGAGCTCGTGTGCGAGGACCTCGCGGTGGGCAGTGGCGCCGTGGCCGAGGCGGGCAACACGGTCGACGTGCACTACGTGGGTGTGGCGTGGAGCACCGGCGCCCAGTTCGACGCGTCCTGGGACCGCAACGAGGCCTTCTCGTTCCCCCTCGGTCGCGGGTATGTGATCAAGGGTTGGGATCAAGGCGTTGCGGGCATGCAGGTGGGTGGTCGCCGCCGCGTGACGATCCCGCCGCACCTCGGCTACGGCGCGCAGGGTGCCGGCGGGGCGATCAAGGGCGGCGAAACCCTCGTGTTCGTCGTCGACCTGCTCGGGGTTCGCTGAGCGTCACGCGCGGAGCGCGCCGGCTACGTGTTCGGGTCCGGCGACTTGGGTGCGCTGCTCGGCACCGGTGTGGAAGGGCCGTGACCGCCGAGGCCACCACCCTTGTGCGGGCAGTTCTCCGAGCCGAACGCGCCGTCGCGATGAGGACCGCGGTGCCCGAGGTGGATGCGGGCGCCGCCCGGGCCATTGCCGGGAGCCTCGGCACCGGGCGGACCGGAGCGCGGTGCGTCGGGAGGTGTCGAGGGGGTGCTCTGGGCCCAGGCGGCCACCGCACCACCGCCGAGCAATGCCGCGGTGAAGGCCACGGCGGTCAACGCGTGTTTCGGGCGAAGAGACAAATCGTCCACCTGCTTCTGTCGGCGTTGACCGATACTCTGCCGCACTCGGCGCTGCGGGGTGTAAGGGCGGCGTAGGAATCGGGTAAGAACCGTGCGTGCCTCAGCTGCCGGTGTAGCGGGGCTCGCGGCCCTCGGCGCGCGCGGCCCGGAACTCGGCGAAGTCGTCGCTGCGGTTGAGCAACGTCTGGAAGAGCTGCTCGTCGGCCATTGCACGACGCAGTTCGGGCTCGGCGAGGTGCTTGATCACACGGCGCGCGAGGTTCACGGTGACCGTGGGCGATGCGGCGATCTTCGCGGCCATCGCGAACGCGGTCTCGTCGAGTTGATCGGACGGAACCACCCGTGACACGACACCGTGCGCAAAGGCCTCGGCCGCGTCCATGGGCCGGCCGGTCAGCACCATGTCGCTCGCCACACCGTGGCCGCAGATCTGGAAAAGCCGGCCGACACCACCAGTGTCGGGGATCACCCCGTGGTTGACCTCGGGCAACATGAAGCGGGCCCCCTCCGCGGCGATGCGGATGTCGCATATCAGCGCACGCTGGAACGATGCACCGATCGACCATCCGTGCATCGCCACGATGATCGGGGCGTCGATGTCGAAGATCTGCTGGATGCTCTCGATGCCGCGGCGCATGAGCTCGGCGTGGGTCATGGTGACCTGACCGCCGCCGATCGCGGCCACGTCGCGACCCGACGAGAACGACTTGCCTTCGCCGCGCCACACGATCGCTCGTACGTCGCGTCGGGCCTTCAACTCGCCCAACACGTCGAACAGCTGCGAGTCCATGTCGTCGCTGAACGCGTTGTGCTTCTCCGGGTTGTTGTTGGTGATCACCGCAATGGTGCCGCGGTACTCCAGATCGACCGTGCCGGTCATGGTTCCCCCTCGATGTACGTCGCCCGCACGATAGGCGAGACGTGCGGCACGACTCGGTAAGGTGCTTGCATGACAGCTCTGGTGACCCACGTCGACGTCGAACTCACCGCGGTGGGCACGCTCGACGTTTCCTGGATCGTCACGGGAAGTGCGGTTGCGGTCGACGTCGCGCACGGCCCGACGCCCGAAACGATCGACCACACACACGCGGTGACCCTTCCGGCGGGCGTTCTGCGCACGACCCTGTCCGACATGGGTGAGGGCCCGCACTTCGTGTCGGTCGGCGCACACGACCAGCCGGTCACGCTGGTGGCGGGTGAGCGGCGGGTGCGCTTCGAGGGACTCCAGAACTTCCGCGACCTCGGCGGGTATGCCTCGGCGTTCGGGGGCCGCACGAAATGGGGAAAGTTGTTCCGTGCGGACTCGCTGCACAAGCTCACGGCAGGCGACCACCTCACGTTGGCGCGCTTCGGCCTCAAGATCGTGGCCGATCTGCGCAGCGACAACGAGCGGCTGACCCACCCCAACCCTCTCGACTCCATCCAGTACGAGGTCATCGGCCGGCCGCGCCCGACCGAGGACAACGATGTGCCTTTCGAGTTCACGGCGGTCGATGGCGAGCAGATCCTGCGCGACATCTATGTCGGCACGCTGGTGCACAGCGCTGAACTGTTCGGCCGCCTGCTCGGCTCGCTCGCGCTGCCCGATGCGCTCCCGGCCGTGTTCCACTGCCACGCCGGCAAGGATCGTACGGGCATGGTCGCAGCCCTGGTGCTGCTCGCGGTCGGCGTCGACCGTGAGGATGTGCTGGCTGACTACGAGCTCACCCGCCGGTACCGCACGCTCGAAAACCAGCAGGACAGCTACGCGAACATGATCGAACGAGGCATGTCGCCCGAGGCCGCCGCCGGTGTCTTGGCCACACCACGATGGGCCATGGAAGACGCACTCGATGATCTGGCACAAACCTATGGCGGGGTCGAGCGGTTTCTCACCGGCCCCGCCGCGATGACCGCCGCCCAGATCGACGCTCTACGAACTGCGCTCGTCGGGTGACTCGGCGCGGCGCGGGGTGACCGCACCCTGTCGTGGTTCGCCTCAGAGCAGGGCGATGGGGTTCACCGGACACCCGGTACCACCGACCACGCGCAACGGTGCCACGCTCAACTGGAACACCCAGCGGTCCGCGTCGGCACAGGCGCCGGCCAGCGGGAGCAGGTGCAGATTGTCGATGAGGTGCAAGCCCACCGCAGTGATGCCGATCTGGTGGATCGGAAACGGCCAGCCCGGCGTGGGTCCCGCGGGCATGTGGTCGGAGATGCCGTCGCTACCGAGCACCGACACCCCGCGATCCTTCAGCCATCGCGCGCACTGGGGGTGCAGGCCCGAGAGCCCCTGGGAGAACGGGCTGAGCTGACCGTTGTGGGCATTGCGACGCGCGTCGCGGCCCGTCGAGATCAGCACCATGTCGCCCGGTTCGACGCGCAGTCGTTGCGATTCTTCCGATGCGTCCAGGTCGTCGACGGTCACGGTCTGGTGCGGCTCGAGGTACTCCACGCCGCGGGTGCGGGGCACGTCGATGAGCACGCACCGACCGACGAGCCCGTCGACCGCGGCCATGATGCTGTTGCGCAGTGCGCCACCGTTGCTGCGCACATCGGCCGGAAGGAACCCGTTGTACATTTCGCCTCGCACGAACATGTGGCACAGCGCGTCGATGTGCGTGATGCCGAGTCCGTGGACGTTCGTGCCGAGGTAGTCCTGCGTGGCCTCATACCCGGGGATGCCGCTCGAGTCACGGGCGTCGCCGGCGCTGATCATGTGGTGACAACCGGGAACAGGCGTCTCGGCCGACGGGTTCACCGGGAAGTCGTGCGCACAGCTGATGGCGCGGCCGCTCTTGACCGCGGCCGCACCGCGCGCTCGCACCTCGTCGGTGAGCAGGTTCAGCGTGCCGCGTTGATCATGGGCACCCCAGCGACCCCAGTTCTTGCACGACTCGTAGATCTCATCGAGATCACCTGCGGACAACGTGTACTCGACAGCTGTGGCCATGGCCCCTCCACTTGATCGAGCGGAGTGTAGATCGACTCCGACCGACCGGCGCGCCGGCGAACAGCCGGCTCGTCGATCAGGCGTTCGACAGGGTTTGACCGGGCAGATGATGCAACGCGTCGACCATGGTTGCGCCGTCGCGCACGATGGGAGTGCCGTTCACGAGCACATGTGCGACACCTGTCGGTTTGTCGGCAACGAGACGCTCACCCGACGCCGGCATGTCTCGCACGCGTCGGATCGGCCCGGTGCCGAGACGATCCCAATCGAGCACGACCAGATCCGCGGGTGCGCCCTCGCGGAGATAGCCGCGGTCCACGCCCAACACGTCGGCGATCTCGCCGGTGAGCTTACGGATTCCCGCTTCGGGGCTCATCACGGCACGGTCACGAACCCAGCGCGACAGGAAGTCGGTGGGCATGACCGCGTCGCAGATCTGGCCGACGTGCGCGCCGGCGTCGCTGAGTCCCATGATGCAACCGTCGCCCTGGAGCAACATGCTCACGCCGTCGACATCGTCGTTCGCGAACGTGATCTCGACGCGCGTCGCGAGCGAATCGTCGTATGCGATGTCGCAAAGGGTGTCCCAGGGTGTCGCGTTGCGCGAGCG
>JANMVY010000256.1:0-3335 GCA_031393535.1 Actinomycetes bacterium
CGCTGTCGGCAGCCGACAAGGCGCAGCTCATCCAAGATGTCTCCGACGACATCTTGGGATACGGGCCCATCGACAAGTTGTTGAAAGATCCCGAGATCACCGAGATCATGTGCAACGGTCCCGACAGCGTGTACGTCGAGCGTAAGGGCAAGCTGGTCAAAGACGCCACGACCTTTGTCGACGCCCAACACCTACGGCGCATCATCGACAAGATCGTCAGCCAGGTCGGTCGGCGCATCGACGAGTCGACACCGTTGTGCGACGCGCGCCTGCCCGATGGCTCGCGTGTCAACGCAGTCATCTCCCCACTGGCTATCGGCGGACCGTTCCTCACCATCCGCAAGTTCTCGGCCAATCCGCTCCAGATCGACGACCTCATCCGCTTCGGTACGTTGAACGCACACGCCGCGCGGTTCCTGCAGGCGTGCATCGTCGGAAAGCTCAACGTGATCGTGTCGGGCGGTACCGGCACCGGTAAGACGACCACCCTCAATGTGCTTTCTTCGTTCATCCCATCCGACGAGCGCATCGTCACTGTCGAAGACGCGAAGGAACTTCAGCTGCACCAAGATCACGTGCTCGCGCTCGAGACGCGGCCGCCGAACATCGAGGGTCGTGGCGAGGTCACGATCCGTGATCTGGTGAAGAATTCGCTGCGCATGCGACCCGACCGCATCGTGGTCGGCGAGTGCCGATCCGGCGAAGCACTCGACATGTTGCAGGCCATGAACACGGGCCACGACGGATCACTCACCACGGTCCACGCGAACACCCCGCGCGACACGCTGGCTCGTCTCGAGACGCTGGTGCTGATGGCGGGTTTCGATCTCCCGGTGCGGGCCATTCGCGAGCAGATGGCCTCAGCCATCGATCTCATCGTGCAGGTTTCACGTCTGCGCGACGGAAGCCGCCGCATCACGCACATCACCGAAGTGCAGGGCATGGAGGGTGAGATCATCACGCTTCAGGATGTGTTCCTCTTCGACTTCGGCGCAGGCGTCGACGAGAGCGGCAAATACCGCGGTCAGCTGCGTGCCGCCGGTGTGCGACCCAAGTTCGTCGAGAAGCTCGCTGATCAGGGCATCCGTCTCGGCCCTGAGGTCTTCAACCCGAACCCGGGCGGCGCCACCCGAACGAATCCCCAAGGCCGGTGAGCATCGTGCGTCGATCCGTGTCCACCGCCGCAGCCGCAGCGTTGTCGCGTCGCCGTCGCGCCGGTGCGGCTTCGTTGTGCGCGGGCGTCGTGATGTTGTTCGGTGCCGTGCCCGCGCTTGCGGCCAGCGCACCGCCGTCGGACACCCACATCGTCGCGATCGACATGACGGGCACCAGCCAGACGATCGTGGTTCGCACATCGCGCACACCGACGACACCGTCGGTGACGGTGAACGATCATCCTGCGGCGGTCGCCGGCGTGACCCCCGCAAGCCAGGGTGGCTACCTGACCGACAATGTGCTCGTTATCGACAGCTCGTCGACGAGCGCGACGCGAATGACCCAGATTCGTGCGGCGGCCTTGCGCTTCATCGCCGGGATGAAGCCTGGTGAACGCGTCGCCATCATCAGCGCCGGCGGCGTACCGCAGCTCGAAGCCGCCTTGTCCAGCGATCAAGCCGTGTTGAGCAAGTCCGTCGGCAAGCTGGTTTCGAGCGGCGGGGCGGCCGTCTACGACGCGGTCACCGTCGGTGCTCGTCTGCTCGCCGACCAAGGCGCGCCGCTGCGGTCGGTGACGGTAATTGCGGCGAGTGCCGACGCAGGCGCAAAGACCGCGGGCTCGGTGGCCCGTGCCGATTCGATCGCCGCGAACGTGTCGGTGAACGCGAGCGTGCTGTTCAGCGACGACTTCGCAAGCGCGCAGGCCGGCGGCTTGCAGCAACTCGTGAACGACACCGGCGGGATCTTCGCCGCGACCGGTGATCCCGATCAGCTGAGCACTGTCGCGAACACCGCAGCCGAAGCGAGCCGGAGCCTGTACTCCGTCACGTTCGAGACCGACCAGGCCTCCGCCGGCGGCAACGTGGTCGTTGACTTCGGCCCGGGCCCTGTCACCGCAGGCTTCGTGCCCCGAACACTCACCGTCGGTTCGGCCCTTCGCAACATCGTCGACCACTCCGACAGCGGCGTCGCGTTCCTGAAGGGCGGTCGCGGTATGGCGATCGCTCTGGTGCTCGGTGCCGGCGGCGCCGCGCTCGGCGCGTTCGCGCTCGGCAGTCTGATCGTGAAGGACGAGGACCGACTGAAGTCGGTGCTTCAGCCGTACTCGGAACCCGATGCCGCCGGTGTCGAGGGGAACGCTCTCGCGAGGAGTGCGCTCTTCCAAAGAGCGGTGCAGCTCACGAGCAACATCGCCGAGCGACAAGGTGTGCTCGTGAAAGCCGAGCGGGCGCTCGAGCAGGCGAACCTACCGTTGCGCGCGGCCGAGGCCCTCACGTTCTACGTCGGGATCGTGCTCGCGTCCTCGGCGTTGGGCCTGCTCCTGCAACGCACGGTCATCGCCATGTTGGTCATGGCCGTGATCGGTGCGCTGATCCCGCCCGGTGTGTTGAGCTATCTCGCGAAGAGACGGCGCAAGAAGTTCATGATGCAGCTGCCCGACACGCTGACGCTTCTCGCCGGCACGCTCAGGGCGGGCTTCTCGTTCATGCAGGGCGTCGAAGCGGTATCGCGCGAGGTCGAGGAGCCAATGGGCGCCGAATTGCGTCGCGTGGTCACCGAGGCCCAGCTGGGCCGTCCGCTCGAAGAAGCACTCGAGGCGTCGGCAGAGCGAATGGCCAGCGACGACTTCTCGTGGGCGGTGATGGCGGTGCGAATTCAACGTGAGGTCGGCGGCAACCTCGCGGAGCTCTTGATGACCGTGGCCGAGACGATGACCGCGCGGCAACGGCTGCGCGGCGAGGTCTCGGCACTCACGGCAGAAGGCCGCATCTCGGCGATCGTGCTCGGCATCTTGCCCGTCGGCCTCGGCGGGGTGCTCTTCGTGCTCAACCCCGAGTACATGAACGTGCTGCTCCACGACACGCTGGGCCGCATCATGCTCGGAGTCGCCAGTGCGTCCGCGCTCGCCGGTTTCGCGTGGATGAAGAAGATCATCAACATCGACATTTGAGGGCTGAGGAATGGATCCACAATTCGCCATCATGGGTGTCGGCGCCGGCGTCGGCATCGCCGCGTACGCGGTACTCGCGCAGGTCGACGAGCGCAAGGCGATTCGCGAGTCGCTCCGTCACCTCGAGGGCTTGGAGACGGTCAACGACACACGCGATCGCGAGTTGCTGAACCCGCTCCGTGATCGTGCTATGACCCCGGTGCTCAGCGCAATGACGCGCGTGGGTCGC
>JANMVY010000291.1:0-2470 GCA_031393535.1 Actinomycetes bacterium
ATACGCACGAGGTCGAGGCCGCTCTGCCCGGGCAGCTTCAGGTCGACGATCAGCAGGTCAGGGCGCTCGGCGTCGACACGCTCGAGAGCTCGTTCGGCATCGCCCGCCTCGAAAACCCGGTAGTTCTCATCCTCCAGCAACAACCGCAACATGGCGCGGACATCGGGGTCGTCTTCGACGAGAAGCACGCTGGTCGACACCGCACGATCCTGCCATTGCCGGAGCGAAACCGCACGCCGATCGAAAACACGAAACCACAACACAGACAGCACAGTCCGGACACGCGGCCGCGCCATGATGACCTTGCCTCATTGAGGCCCTCCCGTGGTAACGCCGGCTCGGATGACGGGGTACACGAGTCCGAGCCGGCGCCGGGGAGCCTTCCCCCGGTGCCGGTGTACGGCGGCGGGTTCTGATCGTCAGCGCAGGTCGGCGCGGCAGGGTCGATGGTCGGCTCGGTCCACCACGATGCGGCCGATCGTGGCGCGGCTCTCCATGCGATCGAGTGCTGCCGGGAGATCCGCGAACGACACCACGTCACCGACGACGGGTTCGATCACACCACGTCGGAGTTGCTCCACCAGATGAGCGTGGACCTCGTCGCCGGTGCGCCGACTGGTGATGTTGAAGCCGGTCGCGGACCGCGCTGCTTCAGGGTGCGACGTGTAGCTGAGCATCACACCGCCGATGGAGAAATTGCCGAAGCACAACGCGCGTGGCGTGACGGTCGCGATCTCCTCGGCCTCGATGCCCGATGCGAATCCCACGATGAGATACAAGCCGTTGTGCGAGACGCAGCGCAGCGATCTGGTCCCGACGTCGCCGCCGACCCCGTCGAACACGAGGTCGACGCCGCGGCCGTCGGTGGCAGCATGCACGGCGTCAACGAAGTCACCATCGCGGTAGTCGATCGCGACGTCGGCGCCGAGCTCACGACAGCGCGCGTTCTTTTCGGCTCCACCCGCGGTCGCGATGACTCGCGCCCCGGCGCCAACCGCGAGCTGCACTGCAGCCGAGCCGACGCCACCGGCCGCGGCGTGTACGAGCACCGTCTGCCCCGCCCGCAACCCACCGCGGAGGAACAAACCAAGCCACGCGAGGTGGAAGGGGAAGAAGAACGCGGCGGCGCGTATGTCGTCGAGCATGTCCGGTGCGTCGAAGGTCATATCGGCCGAAACGATGGCCTCTTCGGCGTGCGCGCCGAATGCACCGGTTGCGGTGCTCACCACACGGCGTCCGAGCCACGCATCGCCACCGGGACCTGCAGCCTCGACGGTACCGACGAGCTCCATGCCCAAGGTGTACGGCAGCGGCGGGTTCACCGTGAGGTACCGGCCGCGACAACCGTCGACCTCGTTGTAGTTGAGCACCGACGCGCTCGTTCGCACGCGGAGCTCGCCGGGCCCCGGTTCGGGAGTCGCGATGTCGTCGAGCCGCAACGCCTCGGTCGCGCTGCCGTACCGCACGACTCGCCACGCCTTCACCGCCACCCCCGCTCAGCGTCGAGGCCCGAGCCTACGTCGTCTCGGTTCAGGAGTTCGCAACGACGAAATGCCGGAACCGGGGATAGATCTCGTGCTCCCACCGCGAGCCACTGAACACGCCGTAGTGGCCGACCCCTACCTGGAGGTGATGTTGACGCCGCAGGGCGGGCACCGATGTGCACAGATCATGCGCGGCAAGCGTCTGCCCAACGGCACAGATGTCGTCGCGTTCGCCCTCGACTGTCATCAAGGCGGTCCGGCGCATGGCACGAGGCTCGACACGGCGACCGTCGTAGTGCTGTACGCCGCGCGCGAGATCGAACTCCTGAAAGACCGATCGCACGGTGTCCAGGTAGAACTCGGCGGGGATGTCGAGCACCGCGTAGTACTCGTCGTAGAACGAACGTCTGGCGATGAGCGCATCGGCGCTGTCACCACGTGTACCCATTCCGAACATGTCGATGTGCGACCGAGCGTGGCGTTCGACGTTCATGCTCATGAACGCGGTGATCTGCAGGAACCCCGGGTAGACCCGGCGCCCGGCGCCCGCGTAGCGGTGGGGCACGGTGGCGATGACGAACTTCTCGAACCACTCGATCGTCCTCGAGGTCGCGAGCTCGTTCACCTTTGTCGGGTTGACCCGCGCATCGACCGGGCCCGCCATGAGCGTGAGGCTGCGCGGCTGCAGCGGATGGTTGCCCTGGGCCATGACCGACGCGGCGACGAGCGCCGAAGGACACGGCTGGCAGACCGACAACACGTGGCACTCGGTACCGATGGCCTCGAGGAAGCGGATGACGTGCTCGACGTAGTCGTCGAAACCGAATGCACCCTCGGTTGTCGCAACGTCGCGGCCGTTGTGCCAATCGGTGATGTACACGTCGTGATCGGCGAGCAACGTGCGGACGGTCGGGCGCAGGAGCGTCGCGAAATGCCCCGACATCGGCGCGACGACCAGCACCTTGGGTTGTACGAACTCATCGCCC
>JANMVY010000309.1:0-2110 GCA_031393535.1 Actinomycetes bacterium
CCGCGATGTACGCGGAATGATCGGCGTATTTCCGAATGGTCTGTTCTTTGAACGCGGGGTTTGCGTACCCTTCGAATGCCTCTGTGTCGAGAAACGCGACGAACGCGACCGCGACATCGTCGACGGCCATCACCAGCGACGGATCTTGTGCAAACGGCTGGTCGTTGCCGGGCTTCGGCGTCGAGAACTCTGTGGCGGTCGATCCGGGGATGAAGAGCTTCGCTCGCACACCCGTGTTCACGAGGTCGAGGTGCAACGCCTCGGTGTAATGGTTGACCGCGCCCTTCGCCGCCGCGTACGCGCCAGTGCGCCCGGCGAGCGACCGAGTACCCATCGACGACACGTTGACGATGAGTCCTGAATCACGTTCGAGCATGCCGGGCAGCAAGGCGTGCGTGAGATGCACCGCGCTCCAGAAGTTCACGTGCATGGTCTCGTGGAACTCATCGAGCGTGATGCGCTGCATCGATCGGCGGCGGGGGGCGCCGGCGTTGTTGATCAGGACGTCGACGCCCCCGAGGTCGGCCTCGACCTGGGCCGCGAACGCCTCGAGCGACCCGAGGTCGGCCACATCGACCGTGTATCGGAGCGCGGCCGGAACCTGCAAAAGTCGATCGGCGCGACGGGCACAGATCGCGACGATGTCGCCGGCCTCGGTGAGTCGGCGGGCCACGGCGGCACCGATACCCGATGATGCGCCGGTGACGAGGACCCGACGACCCATGACATCTCCCGTTCGCCTATTCGATTGCCCAGGGTGTCGGAGGCGGCGCCCACGACCGGGCCGAGACGTTAGTCTCTCGCCGCCAGCGCCGACGTCGTCGGCTGAACTCCGGCTTCGCCGGTGAGGAGGAGCACGCACATGGTTTCGTCCTGGGACGACTATCCCGTCCATCAGACGTCGGAGTACATCGCACACACCGCGACGAGCGATCGCAATTTCTACGACCGCTACTACTTCAACATGTTCGACACTGCAGGCAAGTACATGGCCATCTTCGGATATGGCCAGTACCCGAACCTCGGCGTGAACGACGCGTTCGTCGACGTGCGAATCGGCGATGAGCAGCACATCGTCCGCGCGTCGGCGCCGCTCGAAGACCGCATGCGCACCGGCATCGGGCCGCTGCGTGTCGAAGTGATCGAGCCGCTGAAACGACTCCGGTTCATCGTCGAACCCACCGAGCACTCCGTCGCGATGGACATCACCTGGACCGGCCACGGTCCGGCGATCGATGAACCGAATCAGTACATCCGCAACAAGGGTCGGGTGGTGTTCAACACACAACGACTCGCGCAGATGGGTCGCTGGTCGGGCACCCTCGTCGTCGCCGGCACCGAGCATGCGATCACCGCCGACGATCACTGGGGATCGCGCGATCGTTCATGGGGCGTACGACCCGTCGGCGAGCCCGAAACCGACGGTGTGCGCAAGGGCACCAACGTCATGGCCGGAATGTGGAACTACTTTCCGATGGCCTTCGAGGACCACTGCGTGTACTACATCAACCATGAGGAGAACAACGGTCACCGCAAGCTCGTGCAAGCCGAACGCGTCTGGCTCGATGGCTCGGTCGACGATCTCGGGCGAGCCGAGCACGACTTCACGTTGCAGTCCGGTACGCGTATTCCCACGCACGCCACGGTGCGATTCCCCGAAGCCGGCATCGAGCTCGATTGTCAGCCGTACTGCACGAACTTCCTCTCGATAGGCACCGGGTACGGCATGGACGCCGACTGGCGCCACGGCATGTACCAGGGTCCCGACGAGGTCGTGCAAGGCCTCGTGTTGCAGGTCGCCGACATTCGCGGTACCGCCCAGTACGGCGTGCTCGACCAGGCGGCACGATTCACCTACGACGGCAAGGTCGGACACGGCCTGTTCGAGAGCGGCTTCTTCGGACCGTTCGAACGCTACGGCATGACCGACGGCGCGATGGGCGCCCCCTGAGGGGTGGTACCGTGATTTCACGCCGTCACCGCTGCGGGAGAGACCTCGGCCGACCGGACCAGCGAGTCCGGGCGTGACCGGGGCGCCGAAGGAGCAACCGCCCCCGGAACCTCTCAGGCACCCGGACCGCAGCGGACGGGCCACTCTGGAAAGCAGCCA
>JANMVY010000147.1:0-1765 GCA_031393535.1 Actinomycetes bacterium
TGCGGCATGGCGCCTCGGCGCGGGACGAGCCCGCAAGGAGGACCCTGTCTCGCCTTCGGCCGGAGTGCGCATGTTCGTCAAGCCCGGTGAGCACGTGCGCGCCGGCGAACCACTGCTCGAGTTGCTCACCGATGACGAGCAGCGCATCCCCGACGCGCTCGCCGCGCTCGTCGACGCGTTCGTCGTGAGCGACGCACCGTTCGTTCCGCGTCCGTTGGTGCACGAGCGGATCAGCCAATGACCAACCGCGTGTTGTCCGATGCGCAGATCGAGAGCTTCGGGGCCGACGGCTCTCTCGTGCTGCCCGGTTTCGTCGATGCCGCCATGTGCACCGCCCTGCGGGCCCGCGCGCTCGAGTTGGCCGAGCAACTCGCGCCCACGCCTGACGAGGCGACTGTTTTCACTGCTGACGGCACTGGTCAGCACGCGCAGGACACATATTTTCTCGAATCGGGCGACAAGATCCGCTGCTTCTTCGAAAAGCACGCGTTCGACGAGCACGGTCGGCTGCGCGACGCCGCACACCTCAGTCTGAACAAGCTCGGTCACGCGATGCACGACCTCGATCCGGTGTTCCACTCGTTCAGCCACGGCCACGCGCTCGACGGCCTCGCGGCCGATGTCGGGTTCGATGATCCGCGGCTGCTTCAGTCGATGTACATCTTCAAGCAGCCCCACATCGGCGGCGAGGTGGCGTGCCACACCGATCACACCTTCTTGTGGACCGAACCGCAGAGCGTCGTCGGATTCTGGTTCGCGATCGACGATGCGACAACCGAGAACGGGTGCATGTGGGCGCTCCCCGGCGGGCATCGCCTGCCGGTGCGGTCGCGCTTTCGGCGTGTTGGCGATGGCGCGCCTGTGACCACTACCGACGTGTTCGACCCGGCGCCGTATCCCGACCGCGGTGTTGTGCCGATCGAGGCAGAGCGTGGCACGCTCGTGCTGTTGCACGGCTGCCTGCCACACCTGTCGGGCCCGAACCTGTCCGACAAGCCGCGGCACGCCTACACGTTGCACGCGATCGAGGCCGGGGCGCGCTACCCCGCTGACAACTGGTTGTTGCGCCCCCCGTCGCTCCCACTCAAGGGATTTGCATCGGTCGACCCGCGCTCGTGACCGCCAGGTAGCCTGCAACATGGCACCCCGAGAACTGCCGAGCGTTGACGAGGTCCGCCGAGCCCCGAAGGTCTTGCTGCACGATCACCTCGATGGCGGTCTACGTCCGAGCACGGTGATCGAGCTGGCGGTATCGCAGGGCTACGGAGCCCTCCCCACCACCGACGAACCCACATTGCGCGAATGGTTCAAGCGGGGCGCCAACCGTCACGATCTGCCGCTGTATCTCGAGACGTTCGCGCACACCGTCGGTGTCATGCAGACTGCCGACGCGCTCGAGCGCGTCGCGGCCGAGTGCGCCGAGGACCTCGCGGCCGATGGCGTGGCCTACGCCGAAGTGCGGTTCGCACCCGAGTTACACGTCCAGAAAGGCCTCGATCTGGACGACGTCGTCGAAGCAGTCGTGCGAGGTTTCGCCGAGGGTTCGCAAGGTCGCGGTATTCGCATCGGCACGTTGTGCACCGCCATGCGAACCGCCGCGCACTCACTCGAGATCGCCGAACTGGCGGTGCGTTGGCGCGATCGTGGCGTGGTGGGTTTCGACATAGCGGGTGCCGAGAAGGGATACCCGCCCACCCAGCACCTCGACGCGTTCGAATACTGCCAACGCGAGAACTTCCACTTCACGATCCACGCGGGCGAGGCC
>JANMVY010000400.1:0-2255 GCA_031393535.1 Actinomycetes bacterium
CGGCCAGGTCACCGCGCAGGACGATCAACTGGTGTACGAGATCCAGACGACCTACTTGGAGCGATTCGCATGAGTGAGCAGGACTTCGGTGAACGCGGTACCGCGTCGGTGGCAGTGGGCGGCGTGTCCAATGGCCTCGGCGCGCTCGCAATGGTCGAAGCAGATCTGACAGTCATCATCGGTCGCGCTCGCCGGCCTATTCGCGAGCTGCTCGAGATGCGGCCGGGTTCGGTCATCGCGCTCGACCGTTCGCCGACCGATCCGGTGGAGATCCTCGCCAACGGCACGCTCGTCGCACGTGGCGAGATGGTCGTGGTCGACGGCGGGCTGGGCGTGCGCATAACCGAGATCGTCAGCAACGAAAGGGCTCGGCCATGATGCAGGACGTCTCCCTCGCCGCCGCCTTCGGTCGGCTTGGCATTGTTGCGGTGCTCATGGCCGCGGTGCTGCTCGTGCTGCGTCGCACCACCAAGCGCGGGCGCACCACCGCCAAGCGCGGCACGAAGCGTGCGATCGAGCTCGTCGATCGCCAGCCGCTCGGCAAGACGCAATCGATAGCGGTCGTGCGCGTGCACGACTACACGCTCGTCGTCGGTGTCACCGAGCATCGTGTCGAGTTGCTCAGCCTGCTCGAGCCTCCCCTCGACGCGTACTCCGCCGTCGATGACGGCGAGGTGCTCGATCTCGCGCGCTTCGAAAACACCGATGACGGCGATGACTTCTTCGAGCGGCTGCGCGAGCGGTCGGCTCGCTGAGCATGTCCCGTCTCGCGGGCGCGGCGGTCCGCCGTCCGACGCTCCTGTCCTCGTTGGTCCTCACGCTGCTTGCGCTCGTGTTGCTGCTCGCGCCGTCTTCGCCTGCTTCGGCGCAGACGACCGGCAAGCAGGTCACATCGGCGACACCGACCGCGGCGAAAGATCCGACCTCTCCCACTTCCGCCGCCGGCGCGTCGGGCGCCGTCGGCGTCGGTTCGGCCTCGGGCGCGACCGGCACGTCGATCTCGATCGATCTGCGCGACGGCAGCACGTCGGGCTCCGGTACCGGGCCGGTGCAGATCATCGTGCTCGTCACCTTGCTCGCGATCGGACCCGCGATCTTGATGCTCGTCACCTCGTTCACGCGGATCGTCATCGTGCTCGGCCTCACGCGCAACGCGTTGAACCTGCAGGGCGTGCCCCCGAACCAGGTCATCATCGGCTTGTCGCTGTTCCTCACGATCTTCGTGATGAGCCCCGTGATGACGAAGGTCAACACCGAGGCGTTGCAGCCGTACCTCAATCACCAGATCACCCAGGAGGAAGCGTTCTCCAAGGGCTCGGCACCGGTGAAGGAGTTCATGGCCAAGCAGGTACGCGAGGGCGACCTCCAGCTGTTCATCGACCTCTCCGGCAAGGACCGCCCGGCCGACGTGCTCGACGTGCCGCTCACGACCATGATCCCGGCCTTCGTGATAAGCGAGTTGCGCGCGGCCTTCATCATCGGGTTCGTCATCTTCATACCGTTCCTCATCATCGACCTGGTGGTGTCGGCGTCGTTGATGTCGATGGGCATGGTCATGGTGCAACCCATGACCGTCGCGCTCCCGTTCAAGCTCTTGCTCTTCGTGCTCGTCGACGGATGGCAGCTCCTCGCGGGCTCGCTCGTCAGATCGTTCGTGAGGTGACCTGTGTCCGAAACCGAAGCCATTCACCTGCTCGCACGCGGCATCGTGGTCGCGACCGAGCTGCTGTTGCCCGTGCTCATCGTGTCACTCGTGGTCGGTGTGACGATCAGCCTCGTGCAGGCGGCTACGCAGGTACAGGAGATGACGTTGTCGTTCGCGCCCAAGCTCGGTGCGATCCTCGCGGTTCTGGTGATCATGGGTCCGTGGATGCTCGGTCAGCTGGTGGACTTCACCCGCGACCTGTTCACCCTGTTGCCCCAACTCGTGCAGTGACGCCGTGACCCTCGACGCGACCGCAGCGATCGCCTTTGTGCTCATCCTCTGTCGGACAACCGCGTGGACGATGACGCTGCCGGCACTCGGTAGCCGAGGTGTGCCGTGGTTCGGTCGCATCGCCGTGTCGCTCAGCCTCGCGATGTTCCTGGTCGGTGTGCTGCCGCACACGACGGTTCCTGACCAACCGGGTGCGCTGATCGCCGCGGCGGTCACCGAGACGATGATCGGGCTCACGCTCGGCTGGCTCATAAAGCTCGCGCTCGCGGGCGTCGAGGCGGCGGGTGTGCTCATCGACTTCTTCGGCGGGTTCTCGGCC
>JANMVY010000422.1:0-3338 GCA_031393535.1 Actinomycetes bacterium
CGTGGAGTCGAGCGCGCGGCCGGTGGAACCGTCGGGGCCGACCGTGACGTCGCCCGCGAGGGTGATGCGTTGCATCGAACGGTGCATGCCCGGCGGCACGTCGGTGGGCACGAGGTGGGCGGTGGCCCGGTTGTCCCAGAACGCGATGCTGCCCGGCTCCCAGTGGAAGCGGCAGGTGAACGCGGCGTTCGCCATGTGCTCGTAGAGCAACTCGAGGATGTGCGCTCCCTCGCGACGTGACAGCTCGACGATGTGACTGGTGAAGTTCGGGTTCACGAAGAGCGCTCGCTCACCGGTTTCGGGATGCACGCGCACCACCGGGTGCACTGCACGGATCTCGCGCGACATGAACTGCCCACGCAGCTCGCTCGAGAGCTCACCGCGTTCGACCGGCAACACGTTGTGGTGCACCGCGTGCAGCGAGTCACACAATGTGCGCAGTGGTTCGGACAGGCGTTCGTAGGCGACCACGAGGTTCGCGAACTGCGTATCGCCTCCGTACGGCGGCACGACCACGCCACGAAGGATCGACGCCATCGGCGGGCTCGGGAGGAAGGTGACATCGGTGTGCCAGCGACTCTCGATGTTCGGCGCGTCGACCCGCCCGATCACCGCGTTGTCGAGCAGCAGGATCTCGGGGAAGTCGGCGAACACCGCGGGCAACGTGGGATGCGCCGGCGTCGGTGCACCGAACGCCCGCGCGAACGCGAGGTGCTGCGGCTGATCGAGGAACTGCTCGCGGAAGAACACCACCTTCCAGCGCAGGAGCGTGTCGCGGATCGCGTCGACCGTGGCCGGGTCGAGCGGGCGCGTGAGATCGACACCGTGGATCTCGGCGCCGATGTGACCAGCGATCGGTCGCACGTCGACACCCAGGTCAGCACGGGACGGAGTTGCAGGATCGGTTCGCACGGTTCCCCCTCTTGTCGCATTTCACGGTAGGCGACATCGTGAATCTCCACAACGACGGCCGTGCTCCTCGGTCGCCATCGTCCGCACGCGGTAGGTTGCGCGCATGGCTCCGGACCTGCGCTCGATCATCGACCCATCGCACACCGTGCTCCTCCTCCAGGAGTGCCAGAAGGGGGTCATCGGCGACCTGTCCGCCTTACCCGAGATGGCAACCGCCGCGAAGGTGACCATGATCCCGAACGTCGTGCGACTCGCCGAAGCCGCGCGCCGTGTCGGCGTGCGCGTGATCCATGCAACGGCCGCGCACCAGCCGGACATGTGGGGTGCGAACACGAACGCGCGACTGTTCCACGGCGCAAAGCGGTCGCCGGTGAAGCTCGTCGCCGGCGACGAGGCGGTCGACCCACTCGACGAGATCGGGGTCACGGGGAACGACATCGTGTTTCCCCGCCAGCACGGCTTGTCGCCGTTCGAAGGCACCGAACTGGATTCGATGTTGCGCAACGAGTGCATCCACACCATCGTCCTCGTCGGTGTATCGGTGAACGTCGCAATCCAGAACGTCGCGTTCGACGCAGTGAACCGCTCGTACCAGGTGGTGATCCCCCGCGACGCGGTCGCCGGCACACCGGCGGACTATGTCGACCAGGTCTTCGCGCACACGTTGAGCTACATCGCGACCGTGCCCACCACAACCGACGTCATCGCCGCCTGGCAGTCGTGACAGACGACGCCACGACCCGCACGAGCAGCCGGTTGCGGGTGAACCGCAGCTGCGCGATCCCCATGGACGAGCTCGAATGGCGCTTTTCCGCGAGCGGCGGTCCTGGCGGTCAACACGCGAACACCTCGAACACCAAGGCCGAGGTTCGCTTCGACATCGCGGCATCACCGTCGCTCGGCGAACGCCAGCGGACCCGTTTGATCGAGATGCTCGGTGACACGGTACGCGTAGTTGCGACCGACCGTCGATCGCAACTGCAGAACCGCGAGCTCGCGCTGGAGCGCCTACGCGCCAAGCTCGCCGACGCGTTGGTTGTACCAAAGCACCGTGTGGCCACGAAACCGACACGCTCGGCGAAGCGCGCGCGCGTCGAGACGAAACGCCAACGCAGCGAGGTCAAGCGGGCGCGCCAACGGCCCGCCGCCGAGGACTGATCGAGCGCGGCCCCCCGCCAACGTTGGTCGCTCAGCCACCGTAGAGGTGGTTCACCGACCAAAGTTCGGGGAACGGCACGCATTCGGTCAGCGAGCGTCGATCTCGCGGAACGACTCGGCGAGGCGACCTTCCGCCAGGCCGCCGGCGGCCGCGTTGGCCGCCGCCCACTCACGCACCTGTTGATCGAGGTTGGCGCGATCGCTCACCTGCGACTCGTGGCTCCGGAGGGCCGCGACCTTGCGATCGAACACGTCGGTGATGTCGATCCAGTGGTTCGCTTCGAGGCCGGCCACCCACATGCGCACGACGGCATGGGGCAAGAATCCGTCGGCGAGCAACTCGGTGTGGGCGTGCGGGTTCCGCGCATCGGGATACACCGCGCACGCGGTCGCCTCGCCGACCGCGAGGTGATCGGGGTGGCTGAAGTACATGCGATCCCATACCCGATCACTGCTGTGGCACAGCACGAGATCGGGCTGCACGTCGCGGATGACCCGGCTGATGTCGCGGCGAAGGTCCATCGTGCACTCGACGCGACCGTCGGGGTACCCGAGGAACCGTACATCCGTGACGCCCACGATCGTTGCGGCTGCGCGCTGCTCGGCCTCGCGCTGGTGACGCAACGCGTCGCGATCGAGGTGGTCGGGTCCGCCGGCCTCGCCCGAGGTCACCAGCAGGTAGACCACCTCGCTGCCCCCGCTCGTGAGCACCGCGACGGTGCCTGCCATACCGAAGTCAATGTCATCGGGGTGGGCGACGACGACCAGCGCGCACCGCGGCACAGTGTCGAAACCGGGCACTACTCGGTCACCGACGCCGCGCCCATCCCACCGGGCACGTACCCGTCCATTGTGACCTTGCGGTGCGTGAACTGCCAGCGACCATCGCGCATCTCGTACTCGTCGATGTAGCGACCCCAATGGTCGACGCCGTGGGGCATGAGCACGAAGTAGTAGCAACGACCCTTTGCGTGCGTGGGGTCGAGCAGGTCGATCTGATGGGTCGAGGTGTTGTGCCGCAGGTACACGGGCCGACCTGGCTCGGCCAGACCCTTCACGTTCTGTTGCGTACCGGTGAAGAGCGTGGCGATGCCGTCACGGCCGTCGTAGCGGACCCCCGGCACCTCCATCACGGCGTCTTCGGCGAACAGCTCGAGCACCTGCGCGAACCGGCCGGTGTCGCCGTTTGCGTTGTACCGCGCGACCAGATCGCGAATGGCCTCTCGTGCGGTGAGCTCCCACAGCTCCATGCGCGGTCTCCTTCATTG
>JANMVY010000443.1:0-2553 GCA_031393535.1 Actinomycetes bacterium
GAGCCCGGCCGACAAAGTGACGGGCGGCTGTTGGGCCTGCCACCGCTGAAGGATCACCCGCGCCGCCAGCTCGCTCTCCGCGCTCTCGCGCAGCACGATCAGCAGCTCGTCACCGCCGAACCGGCAGACGTCGTCGGTCGAACGCAGCTGTGCGCGGAGGAACCCGGCGACGTGTTGCAGGATCGCGTCGCCGGACGCATGGCCGAACGTGTCGTTGATGTTCTTGAAGTGATCGACATCGATCAGGACCAACGCGTCGCCCGGAGCGAGGTGATCGAGCGCTTCGTCTGCGGCGATGCGGTTGCCGAGCTGGGTGAGTGGATCGGTGCGCAACCGGGACGTGACCTCGTGATGCTGCTCGACGAGGCGCGCGATGATCTCCTCGACAAGCAACTCGAACGACCCGATCGCCTTCACCGGGATCACGTCCGACAGTGCCGCACGTACGCGAAACGCCGGGTGATGCTGCGCCGTGACCAGCACGTCAATTCTTCGTTTTGGGGCCGATGACCATCGCGCGCCCGACGACGCATCGGTCGCGTGGCCATCGTTCGCGCACGCAACCGCGACCGAGACATCCGACGCGCCGAGCCCATGTTCGACCATCTCGGCAATGTGCGTCAGCAGCAGCTCACGGCGCACTGTCATGTCGAAGTGCCGTGAAAGAGAAACCACATTGCGCAGTTGCCGCACCAACGACAGCTCGCGCTCGCGACTGAACGCAATGCATTCGGCCGCCACGATGCTCATCGCGAGCAATCCGAGCGCGGGCATGACACTGGCAGTGCCGTTTCGCGCGGCATCCGAGATGAGCACCGGCAGCGCGGCGATCGGCACGACCGTCGACGCGATGCGGCGGCGTTGGGTGAACCCGATCCACAGCGTCGAGAACACGACATACACCATCGTGCCGTCGACAGGCGCCTGTGCTGCCGAGTACCCGTACACATGATCGGTCGCGACGGTGATGAACGACCCGACGACGAGCACGCTTAGTTGCGTCCACCGCGGCCAGCGGGCCCACGGCGCGAACCAGGTCACGACGCCGACCGCAACGAGCGTGAGATCGAGCAGGATCACGTTCGCCAGGTCGGTGTGGGCCCGCACCTGTTCGGAGGCCACGACGTTGACGATGCCAGCCGGGATGCCGAGCGCGTAGAAGCACGCGGCCACGCGCATCCCGTTCAGTTGCCGCCGTCCACCGATCACATACCGATCATCGGCTCACCGGGGCGACGAGTGAACCGCGCGGGCTGCGACACGCGCGAATGAGGGACTCTTGACCTATGCCTCATCACGGTGGGCGCACGGCGCCATCACGAGCCGCACACGATGCGCGAGCGCGCCGTGGCGGTTCAGCCGGTACCCGTGGCAACCCTCGCCCGGTTCTCGAGCGTGGTGACCCGAACTCCGGGATACCGCCGAGCGAGTCGGTGCGGCAGGTCGACGCCGAGCCATCGCGAGATCGCCCGAGCCTTCGTCGACACGATGATCTCGTCGACGAGATGGCGCTCGAGCTCGCGTTCGACCGCAGCAAGCGGATCGACGCAGTACACCCGCCCAGTGGCACGCACGCCCTCGGCTTCGAGGGCGCGCAGGACACTGTCGAGTCGGTCGGCACCGTCTTGTTCGATCGCCTCGGCGTCGCCGGCTTCGAGTGCGACGAAGCCGTACATGCTGAGCCCACCGAGGTCGGCGTACACCGGAATACGCAGAGGTACCGCAAAGCGAACCGTGTGTCCGGCGCCGGCGCGGGCAACGACTGCTTCGTGGAGCTCCGCGGATCGCAGCGTCTCGTTGGCGACAACCAGGATGCGTCCCATGGACCTGACCTTCCCTCGAACGACAGAGCGCGTGGGCCATCGGCTTGGCTTTGGGTGTGACCGTTGGCTATGACATCGGTCATAGTAGCGCGCTGGGGCGCCGAGGGTGCATCAGGACAATTGCCATACCCCGGGCTGGCTGAGATCGAACACCACGCCGTCGGGCCCCTCGTACTTGAACTCGCCTTTGATCGGGCCGTCGTGGGCGATGCCGAGCGCCGCGTCGATGTCGTTGCGCGCCCGGCACCCGCCTGCCTCGACCCGTGCGGCCGCCACATCGACGTCATCGACCTCGAAGCCGATGTGATGCAACCCCCGAAATGCGACACCCTTCTCGGTGCCCGCGGCTTCGTCGGTCACGAACTGGAGGATCGCGAGATTGATGGTGCCGTCCGACAAGATGTGCCCGTGGCCCCAGATGCCGCTCGCGCTGCGCACCCTCGTGAACTCGAACGTATCGATGTAGAACTGCGCGGTTCGGTCGGGATCGTCGGTCGCGATCGCAAGATGGCGGAGCTTGGCCATGGTGAACCTCCCGAGAGCCGCCGAGCGTACCGCCACGCCGCCACGCGGTCGACTACCACCAGGCGGAGGTAGCGTCGCCGGGTGACCACCGACGCGAGCGAAGATCTCACCGAAACCGCAGTCGACATCCGCACGCACTACCGCACGTGTCCGCTGTGCGAGGTGATGTGCGGTCTCGAGATCCAGACCAAGGGCGACCGCGTCA
>JANMVY010000164.1:0-1931 GCA_031393535.1 Actinomycetes bacterium
ATCCCCCGGCTGAGGAGTGCCGCGGTAGTGCCCCGGTCCCTTGCGCAGGTCGTCGACGCTGACGCCCTCGACCACGATCTTGTCGACGCCGATCTTCGCGATGCGGATGCGGGCGAGGGCGTCGCCGGGCTTGACCTCCGCGCGGGACGTGCGGTCGGGATCGGTCGCTGTGCGGGGCGTTGTCGTCGCCGGGGGCACGGCGACCGTTGTCGTCGGGGTCGGCGTCTCGGTGGTGGTCGGCGTGTCCTTCGAGGTCAGCTCGGATGCGGTCTTGGCCACGTCGGGCACGGACGCGAGCCGCTCGGTGAACTCGGCGCCCAGGGCGTCCTGGGCGCGTGCCTCGTGCAGGCCGGTACCCCAGAGCTGGAACGCGACGAAGAGCAGCACGAGCACGCCGGCGCCGATGAGGGTCCGGCCGACGGCACTCAGGGCGCGAGCGAGCACGAGGCTCTATCGGCGGAGGGCCTGCGGGTCTGAGGCCATCGGCCGAACGGTTCATACCGCGTTGGGCGCGGCGGGTGCGCCGTCGGTAGTTTTCCGGAGTGCCCGTCGTTCACCTGCGCGCCGTGGTCGCGTTGCTCGGCCGGTTCCCCGCGCTCGCCGGTGTCGACCTCGACATCGCCTCGGGCGAGGCGGTGCTTCTGCAAGGTCCGAACGGCGCAGGCAAGACCAGCCTGCTCCGGCTGTGCGCCGGCCTGATCCCGGTGGCGTCGGGCGACGCCACGGTGCTCGGTCATGATCTCTCGCGCGACCGACGTACCGTGCGCCGCGAGGTCGGGATGCTCGCGCACGCCACGTTCCTCTACGACGATCTGAGCGTGGTCGAGAACGTCCGGTTCTGGACCCGCGCCGCCGGTGGTTCGGTGGCCGAGGCCGACGCGGCGATCGCCCGGCTCGAGATCGACCCGCGTCTGCGTGACGTGCCCGTGGTGCGGTTGTCGACCGGGCAACGTCGACGTACGTCACTCGCGGTGTTGGTCGCGCGTCGTCCACTCCTGTGGCTCCTCGATGAGCCGCACGCCGGGCTCGACCAGGGTGGTCGCGACATCGTCGACGAGCTCGTGCGCGATGCGGTGGCCGCGGGGGCGACGGTCCTGGTGGCCTCACACGAGCTCGACCGCACGCGCACCATCGCCTCGCGGGTGATCACGATCGCAGGTGGCGTCGTGGTCGACGACCGTCCCAACGCGGTGCCGGTCCGAAACGGTGAGTTCGATGTGGCGTGAGTTCAGACTCGTGGCGGGCAAGGACCTGCGCATCGAATGGCGGTCACGCGTGGCCACCGGTCAGATCGCGCCGTTCGCGATTCTCGTGCTCGTGCTGTTCGGTTTCGCGCTCGACGCCGACACCGAGGCGCTCCGCACCTTCACCGGGGGCCTGTACTGGGTGACCGTGCTGTTCGCGGCGGTCCTGGCCGTTCAGCGTTCGTTCTCCCTCGAGTCGGCCGACGGCAATCGCGACGCGCTCCGCCTGTCGGGCATCGATCCGGCGGCCGTGTTCTTCGGCAAGGCGGCGGCGCTCGCGGTGCAGCTACTCGTGCTCGAGGTGGTCCTCGGCGCGGGGGTTGCCGTGCTGTACGACCCGCACGTTCACGATCCGGCGTTGCTCCTGGCCACGGCGGGGGTCGCGACCATCGGCGTCGCAGCCGCCGGTACGCTCTACGGCGTCCTGGCTGCGGGGCTCCGTGTGCGGGAGACGATCTTGCCGATCCTGTTGTTACCGGTGCTCGCACCGGTGCTCATCGGGGCCACTCGGGCGTTCGACGATGCGCTCGGCACCGTCGCCGTCAGCGGTTGGAATTGGCTCGCGCTGCTCGGACTCACCGCAGCGGTGTACGTGGCGTTCGGAGCGTTGGCCTTCGGCGTGTTGTTGGAGGATTCGTGAGCACGACCGAGGTGACATCGACCAGTTCACGGGGCACGCGGGTACTC
>JANMVY010000479.1:0-2017 GCA_031393535.1 Actinomycetes bacterium
GACTTCGGCACCGGTGAGGCATCCTCTACGGCCGAGCTCGAAGGCTTCGACGTCGAATGGTCGACCAAGCGTGCGCAATGGGAGGACAACCTCGACGCCGTCACGCGCATGATGGTCGAGGAACCGTTCGCCGGCTGGGACGGCCCGTGGCTCACGATGCCGCCGCGCAACGTGATCCCGAAGCCGTTGCAAAAACCGCACCCGCCGCTGTGGGTGGCGTGCAGCCAACCGTCGACCATCGACCTGGCGGCCACGAAGGGCATTGGTGCGTTGTCGTTCGCGTTCATCGACCCGACCGAAGCCGAGAGCCGCGTGCGCGGCTACTACGACATCATCAGCTCCAGCGCATGCGACCCCGCAGGCTTCGCGGTGAACCCGAACGTCGCCATCGTGTTGCCGCTGCTGTGCCACGACGACGAACAGGTCGCGCTCGATCGCGCGCTCGAGGGCGCGCAGTTCTTCGGATACGCCCTCGGCCACTACTACGTGTTCGGCACGCAACGCCCGGGCCACACCGACATTTGGAACGCGTTCAAGAACAGCCGAGGCTCGGCGTTCGGCTCGACCGGCAACACCCTTGTCGGGCGCGACGACAGTGGTGACCCGCCGCCCTCCGACGGCGACGGCGTGCTCCGCAGCGGCATCGGTACTCCCGCGCAGTTGCGCGAGATCTTGCGTCGCTACGAAGATGCCGGTGTCGACCAGGTGGTGTTTCTCACCCAGGCCGGGCGTACGCGACACGACCACATCTGCGAGTCGCTCGAGCTGTTCGCGAGCGAGGTCATGCCCGAGTTCGCGGCACGCGACGCAGCCCACACGGCCGCCAAGCACACACGCCTCGCGGACGCCGTTGCGAACGCGATGCGCCGCAAGGCGCCACCGCGCGTGCTCGACCCCGAGTACACCTACACGGCCAAAGGCAAGCTGTAGCGCTCGACCAGTTGGTACTTCAACACCTTGCCTGAGGCGTTGCGCGGGAGCTCGGCGACGATCTCGAGCTGCTCAGGGGTCTTTTGCACGGCGATCGCGCGTGCGCGACAGAACGCTGCGATGTCCGCGAGACCGAACGGTTCGGCGCCGACGCGGGCCACGACGACGGCGCAGCACCGTTCACCGAGCAACGCGTCGGGTAGACCCACGACGGCCACGTCCGCGATGCCGGGGAACTCGTGGAGCATGTCCTCGATCTCTTTCGCCGCGATGTTCTCTCCCTTGCGGATGATGATGTCCTTCAGGCGTCCGGTGATCACGAGATATCCGTCGTCGTCGAGCACCCCGAGATCGCCGGTGCGGAACCATTGGCCGTCGAACGCCTCGTCGTTTCGTGACGAGTCGAGATAGCCACGGCAGATCTGTGGTCCGGTGGCCTGTATCTCGCCACGTGTCCCCGGCGGGCACGGGTGGCCTTCGGAGTCGACGATGCGCAGGGTGGCCCCCGCGATCGGGCGTCCCTCGGTGCGCGCGCGTGTGTCGTCGGAGTCGGCAACGTCGCTCACGGTGAGGAACGGCGCCTCGGTGAGGCCGTAACACGAGAGGGCGCCCGAGCCGCCCATCTCGTGGCGCAACTCGTCGTGCAGCGCGGGTGGCTTGGGCGCGGCACCGGTCATGACCGCACGCAGTTCCGGGAACAACGGTCGCTCGGGGTGCAGCCGTTGCTGTTGCAGGTACACCAGCGCAAGCGGTGTGCCTCCCGCGGCGATGGTCATGCCATGGCGGGCGAGCAGCGCCGGGGTGCGGTCCGCGACGAACTGTTCGACGGCCACCGCACCGCACCCGGTGAGGAGTTGGATGAACAACATGCCGATGCCACCGATGTGGGTGAACGGGAACACGATCGGATAACGGTCGTGCTCGGTCATCGCATACGCCTCGGCCACCGCGGCGGCGCCCGCGGCAATGGACGCGTCGGTGTGGAGCGCGCCTTTCGGGTCGGCAGTGGTGCCCGAGGTGAAGAACACCCACCGCACCGAGTCGCCCTGGTCGGGCGCGGGTGGCAGTGGCAGCGTCGCCCGATCAG
>JANMVY010000492.1:0-9707 GCA_031393535.1 Actinomycetes bacterium
CACCGCACGCGTGCTGCGCGACGGTCAAGCGATGGAAGTCCCCGCCGAAACCCTCGAGGTCGGCGACCTCATCGTGGTGCGCCCCGGCGAGAAGATCGCCACCGACGGCGAGATCGTCGACGGCACATCCTCGGTCGACGAAAAGCTCCTCACCGGCGAGAGCATGCCCGTCGAGAAGCAGCCCGGCGACGCGGTGATCGGCGGCACCATGAACGCGACTGGCTCGTTCCGATTCCGAGCCGGCCGCGTCGGCAGCGACACCGCGCTCAGCCAGATCATCGCCCTCGTGGAGCAGGCCCAGAGCTCCTCGGCCCAGATCCAACGCGTCGCAGACCGGGTCACCGCCTATTTCGTGCCCGCGGTGATGATCGTCGCGTTCGGTAGCTTCGCCGGCTGGTGGATCGCCGGCGATCTCCCCCAGGCAGTCCTGTCGTTCATCGCCGTGCTGATCATCGCGTGCCCGTGCGCGCTCGGCATCGCCACACCGGCCGCGTTGATGGTCGGCGTCGGCAAGGGTGCCGAAGCCGGCATCTTGATCCGCGGCGCCGAGTACCTCGAGCAGGCGCTACACCTGACCACCGTGGTGTTCGACAAGACCGGCACCCTCACCCGCGGCGAACCGGCCGTCACCGACATCGTCCCCCTCGCCTCGGCCAACAGCACCGCTATATCGTCCGATCGGCTCGTCCTGCTGGCCGCTGCGGCCGAGCTGCGCAGTGAACACCCGCTCGGCCAGGCCATCGTGCGCCGCGCCGCCATGGCAGCGGACCCCATCTCCGAGCCTGAGTCGTTCGAAGCCATTCCCGGGTGCGGCGTCCGCGTCACCGTCGACAGTGCGGTCGTGCTGCTCGGCAACCGGCGCCTCATGGGCCGCAACAGCATTCAGATCACCGACGATGTCGAGAACCGGCTGCGAACACTCGAACAGGACGGCAAGACCGCCATGCTGGTCGCCGTCGACCAGCGCCTCGCCGGCATCATCGCGGTCGCCGACACCATCAAGGACAACGCAGCCCAAGCGGTGGCCGACCTCGGTCGCGAGCGCGTGCAGGTCGTGATGCTCACCGGCGACAACGAACAGACCGCCCAGGCGATCGCTCGCCAGGTCGGCATCGAACGAGTCATCGCCAACGTGCTCCCCGAGGACAAAGCTCGCGAGATCCAACGCCTCCGCGATGCGGGCGAGATCGTAGCCATGGTCGGCGACGGCATCAACGACGCACCCGCGTTGGCGACCGCCAACATCGGCATCGCTATCGGGTCCGGTTCGGATGTGGCCAAAGAGACCGGCGGGCTGATCCTGATCCGCGACGACCTCCGTGACGTCGCCGTCGCCATCCGGCTCAGCCGGGCCACGATGCGCAAGATCCGCCAGAACCTGTTCTGGGCCTTCGCCTACAACACCGCCGCGATACCCATCGCCGCGGCGGGGTTCTTGAACCCGGTCATCGCCGCCGCGGCCATGGCCCTGTCCAGCCTGTCGGTGATAGCCAACTCCGCCACCCTCAAGCGACTCCACCTCGAGCGCACGCCATGATCTCCACTGCCCCTCGCCCTCTCGAACGGATCGCCGCAGCACGCAACTTCGCGAGCCACGAACTGGCCCGCGCCCGGGCATTGCCCCGCGAGGACACCATCACGGTGTGCTGCGAGGTCATCCACGGCGACGCCTCGAAATGTCTCGCCCGCCGCTGCCCGGTTCCGCTAGTCATCGTGCCCTGCCCCACTCACGCAATCGACCCGGACCCGGCACCATGAGCGCGCCGATGGTCCATCACCGCTCCGACAGCGAGTCGGCCCCGAGCACCACCAAACCAGCCGACTCCGCGATCGTAACCAGGCGCAGCCTCTCTGCCGGCGTCATCGCCGCAGTCGTCATGGCGGTCTTCTACGGGGCGGTGGTCGGCGGTGCGTCAGGATCGTGGAACCACCTCGCAAACCAGGCCCGCCAGGACTGGGCGTACCTCACGGTGATCATCGCCGGGTTCGGGACGCAGGTTGCGCTGGTCGCCGAGTTGCGACGACGGCACCGCCTCGACGCGGCGATGACCGCGGCCGGCGGTGCCGGCGCAGGGGCCTCGACCGGGGGCATGGTGGCCTGCTGCGCCCATCACCTCGCCGACATTCTCCCGTTCATCGGCGCGACCGGCGCAGCGACGTTCCTCATCGACTATCGGGTGCCGTTCATGCTCGTCGGGGTCGGAGTCAACGCCGTTGGGGTGTTCATCGCCGCCCGACGCCTGCAACGCCTCCAGGCGCACACACCCGATCGCCACGCCCACCGCACCGGAGTACACCAGTGAACCGTCGAAGACTCATCGTCCTCATCCTCGTGCTCGTGCTCGCGATGCTCGGCGTGTCGTGTTCCGACACCACGAGCCCCGCCGTCGTAGGTGTCCTGCCCACACGCACCCTCGACGCGGGATCAGTAGACATCACCATCACTCCCACCCGGTTCGACGCCCAAGGCGCAACGTTCGCGATCGTGCTCGACACGCACGCCGTCGAACTGTCGATGGACCTCGCCGCATCCGCGGTCCTCGACGTCGGCGGCCAACGCTGGCCCGTCGCCGGCTGGAGCGGCGACGGCCCCGGCGGTCACCACCGCGCCGGTGAGCTGCGCTTCGACCAAGCGGGCGCCGCTCGAGGCATGGCGCGTTTGACCATCGCCGGTTTTCCCAAACCGGTCGAGGCCGCATGGGACCTCCCCGGCTGACATGCACGGCACCGTCCCGCTCGCCCGACGCAACGTGTTCGCCGACCCACGCCGGCTCGCCGTGAGCGCCGTCGCCGTCGGGTTGGCGATCATGTTGATCCTGCTCCTCGACGGGCTCTGGACCGGGATCACCCGTGGCGTTACCGCCTACGAGGACAACGTCGGCGCCGACCTCTACATCGCGCAGCCCGGCACGCATAACTTCTTCGGTGCCGTCTCCCAGATCCCGCTCGACACCCTCGACACCGTCCGGGCGCAGCCCGGCGTCGACTGGGCCGCCCCGGTGCGTACCTTTCTCGCGATCGTCGAGCTCCACGACCGCAAGATCCCCACCGCGATCGTCGGATGGAACCCCGGCGAACGAGGCGGGCCGTGGGTCATCTCGGCGGGGCGTGCGCCCCAAGCCGACGACGAAGTCGCAGTCGGTCGCCTCATGGCCGACCGACACGGCCTCGAGGTCGGCGACTCGATCGACATGATGGGCCGCCGATTCCGCATCGTGGGCACCAGCAGCGACACCTTCATGCTCTCGTTCGTGTTCATGACCCATGCGGCCACCGATGCGCTCCTCGGCGCGCCCGGCACGACCAGTTTCGTCCTCGTCGGCACCCACGACCCTGATGCAGTGCGAACCGGACTTGCCGCAACGGACCTGGCCGTGCACAACCGCGACGAGTTCGCGCGTCGTGACCTCGCGGTGATGACCCGTGCGTACAGGGTTCCGATGGGTGTTATGCGCGCGGTGGCGTTCGTCATCGGCAGCCTCGTCGTCGCGCTCAGCGTCTACACCGCGATGATGGACCGACGCCGCGAGTACGGGATCGTCAAGGCCATGGGAGCCAACGGCCGGCACATGCTGACGATCGCTCTGCGTCAGACCGTCATCGTCGCGGCCACCGGTCTCATCGCCGGCGGCCTGTTGTTCCTCGCCGGTCGCGCGATCATCACGACCGTCCGGCCCCAATTCGCGGTCGTCGCCACCGTCGACTCAGCCGCCCGAGCAGTTGGCGCCGCGGTGCTCATGGCGGTTGTGGCGGCGATTCTCCCCGCGTACCAGCTGTCGCGTCTCGAACCGGCAACTGCGTATCGGGGGGGATGACCGATGCGCGGCGTCCCATTGGCCCGACAGAACTTCCTCCAGGACCGGCGCCGCGCTGCGCTCGCGGTGATCGGCATCGGCGCCGCGTTCGTGCTCGTGCTGGTCCTCGACGGCATCTTCGCCGGTGCCATGAACCAGGTGACCGCGTACATCCGCAGCTCGCCCGCCGACGTGTTCGTCGCCCAACGTGACGTCAAGACCATGCACATGACCGCGTCCGCCCTTCCCCCGCAGACGCTCGACGAGGTCCGCGCCGTCGAAGGTGTGGCGTGGGCCGAAGGACTTCGGTACACGACCAGCACCGTCGACGCCGGCACAGACAGCCTTCTCACCTACGTCCTCGGTTACGACACCACCACCGGCCGCGGCGGCCCCCGACACATCAGACGCGGAAGGCCACCTGGCGTCGGGGAGGCTCTCGTCGACGACGGCGCCGCAGCCGAGCTCGGCGTCGCGGTCGGCGACACCGTCACCATCCTCGGCCGCCGCTTCGCCATCAGCGGGCTGTCCACCGACGGCACCTACATCGCCAACACGACCGTGTTCATCACCACCGAGGACTTCGCCGCGATCCGCGGTACGACCTACGCCTACATCCTCGTCGGCACCCGCAACGACACATCGACCGGTGTCCTCGAACGGCGAATCGCCGAGGCTCTCCCGCAGACGACCGTCATGAGCCGCGGCGAGTTCGCGCGAGAGGAAGCCAACGTCGTGCGGTCGATGGCCGCCGACATCATGGCCATCATGTCGTCCATCGGGTTCCTCATCGCGCTTGCTCTCGTCGGGCTCACACTGTTCACCTCGACGATCAACAGACAACGCGAATACGGCATTCTCAAAGCCCTCGGCGCCAACACTCACCGCATCACCGCGGTCGTTGTAACCCAAGCCGCCTGGACCATCGCCTTGGCCCTCGTGGTCGCGATCGGATCTTCGATCGCGATCGGCGCAGCACTCGGTGCACTCACCCCGAACCTCGAAGTCGACATACGAATCGGCTCCGTGCTGAGAACCAGCGCCGCAGCATCGGTCATCGGCACCATCGCGGCAGTGCTACCGCTCCGCCGCGTCGCCCACGTCGACGCCGCGACAGCGTTCAGGAGACCCTGACATTGACCGAACCCGCCATCACCGTTCGACAACTCACCAAGACCTCCGGCGAAGGCAGCGTCGCCGTCCACGCCGTACGCGACGCGAACCTCGACGTTGACCCCGGCGAAGTGGTCCTCATCATGGGACCATCCGGCAGCGGCAAGACCACACTGCTCCTCATGCTCGGCGCGATGCTGCGCCCCACCAGCGGCTCCATCCTCATCGACGGCATCGACCTCGCCACCACACCCGAGCGCGAACTCCCCGCGCTTCGCGCCCACCATCTCGGCTTCATCTTCCAGGACTTCAACCTCCTCGCCGCGCTCACCGCCCTCGAGAACGTCGAGATCGCCTGCAACCTCGCCGGCACCAAAGGCAACGCCGCCAGAACACGCGCTACCGAACTCCTCGACCGCGTCGGCCTCACCGACCGCGTCAGCTTTCGCCCCGATCAACTCTCCGGCGGAGAGAAACAGCGCGTCGCCATCGCCCGCGCCCTCGCCAACAAGCCGACGGTTCTCCTTGCCGACGAACCCACCGCAAACCTCGACTCCAGCCACGGTCGCGACATCGCCCGACTCCTCCGCCAACTCGCACAGGAGCAGCCGTGCAGCATCGTCATGGTCAGCCACGACGAACGACTCAAAGAGATCGCCGACCGCACGCTCTGGCTCGAAGACGGCGCCTTCCGAAAACTCGACACGATGGCCATCGACCCCGTATGCGCCATGGCCGTCCAACCCGCCGACGAAGTCCCGCACTACGAGCACGCCGGAACCATCGACTGGTTCTGCTCCACAGCCTGCCGAGACGAGTTCGCCGCCGATCCTGATCACTTCTCGAAGCTCGGGGCGAGGACGTACCTCAGAGAGACGAAACTCACGTTGCTCTACATCGACGACTGCCCCAACTGGCGCCAGCTCGATCAGCACCTGACCGAGTTGGCCAAGGAAATCCCGGATCTCGTCATATCCCGACACGTGATCGACACCCCCGAAGAAGCCGAGCGAATCGGCTTTGCCGGCTCCCCGACCATCCTCGTCAACGGCATCGACCCCTTCGCCACACCCGATGCCGCCGTTGGCCTGTCATGCCGCCCTTACCCGACACCCGAAGGACCCGCCGGGACTCCAACTATCGACCAGCTACGCGCCATGCTCACCCGGGCGTAGCTGCCGACCACACGGGCGGGTTCACGCGGCCATGCCGAGCCGAAACAACCCGGTACATCCTCAGGATCGCGGAGGGATATCCGGTGAGATTCCGACTTCGACGTGGTCGTCGCCGTCGACCAGCGTCTTGAGACGCTGTTGCTGCTTGTTTGTGAGGAGATCCGCGCCGGTGTGCCGCGTGCGCCGGGTGCCGTAGAGCGGGTCACCGCGGCGGCCCCGATGTTTCGAGCGTGAGTTGTGCAGTGCACGAGGTGCACTCGTCGATTTTCACATAAAGGATGCTGCTGCCAAACATCGCCGCAGCTTCGAGATTGGCCCGTGCTCTGTTTCGACCTCACCGCTGCCCGTTCGACCTCACCGCTGCCCGCCTCGACCTCGAATCGAAGGGTTCCCCAAGCGTCGTCGAACTCGTAGATGCATTGCACCGGAGACACATTCACGCACGCGCGATCGTTCACGTCGATGCACGCCTCGGTGCTCACTGCACGACCCGCCGTCACCATGCCAACTCCTTCGATTTTGTTGTCCTCCCCTCCGGAGCGATCGATCACACCGCCTCGACGATTCGCGGCGACCTGTCCTCAACGTGTTTGGACGAAACGCGCAACGGGAACGACGTTCGCATGGAACACGATGATGAACAGCAACGCGATGACCTCGACGAGAGCGACGACGCGCAGGACGATCCCGAAACCCCGCATCGCACCTTCCGCCAGTTGCTCCATTGGGCAACCGGCGATCGCGACGCTGAGGCAGTGGCACTCGCCGATGTGAGCCCCGAGGAAGTCACCGTCGAAGACGCGGCAGTAGCGGTTGCGCAAGCACACGGCGAAGCACCGTCGGACCGTGACATCAATTCGAGCGATGTCGCGTCGGTCGAGGACGCCATTGCCGTGCACGAAGAAAAACTGAAGTCGCGCGTGTCCGAACACGAGTGATTCGCCATCACGGCTTTGCCGATGCCTCGGCCCGACGCTCTCAATCGTCGCGTGGGGCGCCGGTCGACTCGTCGGCCGAGTTCAATTGACCGTGAGCGCGTCGTGATGGCATCGCCGTCGAACCTCCGGATGGCCGCGGACGCAGGATAGCCCCACCCTCGATCTCGAACCGCGCACCGCGCCGCCCTGGACGAGTACCCCGGTCGCAGACCCGATCGGTCGCGCGTCGGCAGTCGACGCACCAAACGAGTCGTGCCGTGCGGCAGCGAGTTGCGGTTGGTACCTAGACGGTCTTGCCGCCGTCGCGTCGCGCGATATGGCGCATATAGGCAACGATCTCGTCGACGTCCGTCGACAGTGGCGCTGGCTCATCAATGAGCCTCACCGACCCGGCCGAAGTGTCGTCCAACGGGTTCGACTTCCCTGGCACACATGTGTAGCGCATTGGGCCCCCCTTGAGTCGTCCTGCGCATGCCCGTAGCCGCGCGTTGCTAAACCTCGGCGTGGCGAAGACGGAGCGGGATCACAGACGTGTCGGTTCGTTCATACTCCCGAGCTCGCAGAGTGCGAGCAGTCGGCGGACGCAACGTGACGCGGCTCGGATTTCGAAGGAGCACTCGTGTGCCTGGAGGAGCGCTCGCACCCTGACCATCGCACCGATCGCGCCCGCGTCGATGAAGGACACTTCGCTCATGTCGACGACGACGTCGGAAGCGAACGCAGAACGGTTTTGCGGTGTATCGCCGAGCCACGCCGAAAAGCTACGGCTGTCGCAGTCGCCAGCCATGAACACCACCGTCCGCGGTCGATGGGGAACGGCTCGCAACCGATGATCACCGGCGGCGAACGAATGCAGGTCTGTCAGTGCCATGGAACTGCTCCGGATGTCGCGTCAAACTGCAGCGTCACCGAGGTCCAGAGCATCGCTCCCAGCCGGCCGAGACCAGCTCGCACGTTTGGGGTGTTCGTGCTTCGCACACCTTACACGGTTTGTCGCCCGCGCTCGGGCGAACCACCGCGTCGACAGATAGGGAAGCCCCGTTCGCCGTTACCGCCTCACGCTTCTAGGTGCAGGTGCCCGAAGCGGGTTGGCTCGCCGACGAGTTCGAGTCGGGGAGTGCGCGCCGTAGCCGAAGGCCTGGTGATAGTTCGGCGTGCGCCCCACATCGAAACGATAGGGATCCTCGAACGCGCGCTCGTCGCGGTTGGCCGAGGGATAGAACACACCGAGGTATCGCCCTTGCGATACGTTTTCGGTGCATCTCGAGGTCGGTAGTCGCGATGCGCGCGAACTGGAGCTCGGGTCGGGTGACGTCCACCGCAAGATCTCCTCTGCGGCAGTTTCGACGAGCGAGGGATCGGAGCACGGCCGCTTCAGTTCCTCCGGGTGTTTGGGGCAGTGCGATCACGCCACCCGTTGTCGCGTTGCGTGTGGTCTCGTTCCCTGCGGCAAGCAGCAGCACGGTGTAGCCGTTCAGTTGCTGATCAGTCAATGGGCAGCCGTCGACGACGCCGTTGGTGACGCGACTCATCAGGCTGCTCGACGAAGCAAGCCGATCTCGATCGACGATCTCCTGGCAATACTGGAAGAGTTCGGTGCTCTTGCGTGGCCGCAGTTCGCTGTAGCTCTCATCGGGAAGCGCAGCACGCATCATCACCTCAGGTGCACTGAGGGCGAACCCGAAGAACTCGTGCACACGCGACCAATCATCGACCGGCAAGCCCATGAGGTCGCTTCGAGTTGGCGCATCGCTTTGGGCGTGATGGACCGCGCGTGAGATTGCGAAACTGCACGGGGGCCTCTGAACGGAGCAGATCCCGATCCGCCCGCGGGTACCCCGAAACGTCGCAGCCATGCGCGCACGATGGTCAAGCCGACGTCTCCGCGCTGCAGCTCCGGCCGTCCGACACGTGACCCGGTACGATTTTGGAATGGATGCCCCCATTCGTCACGCGGTCACGTTCGGCGGTGATCCGGCCGGGCGCCCATTGCTGTTCTCCCACGGCTTCGGTTGTGACCAGGCGATGTGGACTCGTGTCGCGACGCGGTTGCCGGAGTACCGCTCGGTCTTGTTCGACCTCGTCGGCTTCGGTCGGTCGCACTACGCGTCATATGACCTCGGCCGCCACGATCGTCTCAACGGGCACGCCGCCGACGTCATCGAGCTCTGCGCGGCGCTCGAGTTGGACGACGTGGTCTTCGTCGGACATTCCGTGAGCGCCATGATCGGTGTGTTGGCGGCGGTGCAGGAACCCACGCTGTTCTCTGCACTGGTGCTGGTGGGACCGTCACCCCGGTACATCGACACTGATGACTATCGAGGTGGGTTTTCTCGAGAGGCAATCGACGAAATGCTGTCGTCCCTGGCGATCGACTTCATGAGCTGGTCCGAGGCGATGGCGCCGGCGATCGTGGGCGCACCGGCTACGTCCAACAACGCCCAGCAGCTGACACCCTGATCGTGGTCGGCACCCGCGATCGGGGGATGCTGTCGCGCATCCTGCACCCGTCCGTCAGCGGGTATCTCGTGCACCATGCGCCGTGCCCGGTTCTGGTCGTCCGGTAGCCTACGTGCGCGGAAACGAGTCAACGAAAGGCCGACGAAGCAGAAGAGGCGTCGCTCCGCGGGAGCGACGACCCCGCCCTGACGCCGGCCGACGACATCATTGTCGAACACGGCGACGCT
>JANMVY010000533.1:0-10410 GCA_031393535.1 Actinomycetes bacterium
CGAGGCGGTGGTGGGCTGGGGGAGCGCGGGGAACCAGGGCGTGCTGAGCCACTCGAGCCTCGACCAAAGGTTCTTCGGGCACTTGGGCGCGACACGCATGACGGGCTCGTTGTGCGGCGCCACGGCGAGTGCGGGTGTCGCGACCACGTTCGGCACGGCGCGCGCGGCTGATCCTCTCCAGGTACGTCACGCCGAGCTCGTTGTCCTGTGGGGAACGAACACTCGCCTGACGAACCGGCACCTTTGGCCTTTCGTCGAGGAAGCGCGCGCGAACGGTGCGCAGCTCTGGGTGATCGACCCGCTGCGAACCATCACGGCAGACGCGGCCGACGTGTTCGTGCAACCCCTGCCGGGCACCGACGTGGCGATGATGCTCGGGGTGATGCATGTACTCGTGCGCGATGACCTGATCGACCACGACTATGTACACGACCACGCAGCGGGCTTCGACGATCTCGTCTCGCGCGTGGGCGAGTGGCCTCCTGAACGTGCCGCCGCGGTGTGCGGCATCGATCCGCAGGTCATCGAGCAGTTCGCGGCGGCGTACGGTGCGACCAAGAGGAGCTTCATCCGCACGTTGATCGGCGCCGAGCACCATGAGCACGGGGCGATGTTCTTTCGCGCACTGGCATGTCTACCGGTGCTCACGGGTGCGTGGCGCGAGCTCGGTGGCGGGCTCGCCCGTTCGGTCGGCTCCTGGAACTCGATCGTGGTCGACGAGGGCGCGTTTGCGATGCCCCGGAGGAGCGACGCGGTGCAGCCGCGCTCGTTGTCGGTGAATCACATCGGTCGTTGGCTCACCGACCTCTCGGCGCGAGTGCATGCGCTGTTCGTGTGGAACGGCAATCCTGCAGTGTCGGCGCCGAACGCCGGCGCGGTTCGTGCGGGGCTCGCGCGCGACGATCTGTTCTGCGTGGTCAGCGAGCAGTTCCTCACTGACACCGCGCGGTTCGCCGATGTGGTGTTGCCCGCCGCGACCCAGCTCGAACAACTCGACGTGGTGCCGGCCTGGGGCCACCTGTACCTGGGGTGGAACGAGCCGGCGATTGCGCCGCTCGGTGAAGCGGTGCCCAACACCGAACTGTGGCGGCGACTCGCCGTGTCGTTCGGCATCGACGACCCGTTGTTCACGCTCGACGACGAGGCGTTGCTGCATCGCGCACTCCGCGACAACGTCGACATCGATCGGTTGCGGGTCGACGGCTTCCAGCGGCTGCCGTTGCCCGACGATCTTCGACCGTACGTGAACGGCGGCTTCGACGCGCCCGGCGGCAAGGCGCTCTTGTGCAACGACGGGTTGCGTTCGATCGGTGTCGACCCTTTGCCCAACTTCGTACCGCAGACCGTGGACAAGGGGTATCCGTTCGCTCTCTTGACTCCGAAGACCTCCCCGCGGTTCTTGAACACCTCGTACTCACATCATCACGGTGATCGTGAATCCGCGCCGTGTGTCGAGCTCGATCCTGTCGACGCGACCGCGCTCGGTGTGGGCGAAGGTGACCAGGTGCGGGTGTTCAACGATCGGGGCGAGCTTCAGCTACCCGTGCGGTTCACCGGCCGCGTGCGCGCCGGCGTGATCGCGGTGGCGTGGGGATGGTGGGGCGACACCGCGGCGGTCAATGTGCTCACGAGCGACACGCTCGCCGACTGGGGTGGTGGCGTCGCGTTCTACTCAGCGCGTGTGGCCGTGGAGCGCGGGGTCTGAGTGGAGCGCGACGAGGGGATCCCGTGCGAGGATTCGGCGGCATCGGACGAAGTCGAGCCTGGGCCGGCGCTGCCGGGCGCCCGCCGGCAACGGGTGCGCCGAGCCCTGCCCGGGCTGGCGTTCTGCGGGCTGATCGTGATCGCGATTTTCGTGATCCTTACCCTTCGATGGTTCGTCTACCCCGAGACGACGGATCCCGGTCCGGTCGATGCAGTGGTGGTACTCGGTGGCGGCAGGGGCGAGCGGCTCGAGCGCGGATTGAAGCTCATGGCTGACGGGAAGGCGTCCGTGATCGTGCTGAGTACCGGTATCCATTGGACGGGTCCCGGGAGCCAACAGGTCAAGGACTTGTGTGCGACTCCTGTCGCCCAGTTCGAGGTGATCTGTGTTGCCGCGTTGCCCGACTCCACCAAGGGTGAGGCAATCGTGATCTCGAAGCTGGCTGCCGAGCGCGGGTGGGCGTCCATAGCCCTCGTGACGACCAAGAGCCATTCTTCGCGCGGAACTCGCTGGTTCCGCCGATGCTCGTCGATTCGGGTGTATCCGGTCGTCGCGGCTGCGGATTCCACGTTTCGTGAGGTCGAACATGAGTGGCTCGGCACCGTTGCGCAATTCACGATCGACCGGAGGTGTGGCTGAGACGAAGTGGTGGACCCCGTGCTGGTTCGGCCCGCGCGTCAACCCGTCGGCCGGAGAAGTCGTTCGACCAGTGTGCGCGCGAGCGACGCGGATGACGTGGAGATGCGTCCGCAATGCTCCATGTGCCAGATCGGCGCGCCGGCTATGACGTTGCCCGCCAGCAGGGGACCCATGACGAAGAGCCCGTCGTTGGCCTCCATTTCGTCGTTGACCACGATGCCGGCGCCCAACGCCGTGAGCTGACACGTTCCCCCGCCGACGATCCGACGGAGGAACTCGTGCTCCGGCAATTCATCGATTCGTGCAAACCCGCCACAGTTCACGATCACGTCGAAGCGTTCGGGCAACAGCTTCGTCGTGCCGTCGCATTCGTAGGCGACCTGAGCCCCCGAGGCGTCCACGGCCGCGATGCACTCGAATCGGCCCCTCCGAACGAAGAGCCGTCCCTCGGCCGCCAGCCGCTCGGCGAGGTCGGAGTACTCGGGTCCGGCGCGGCGTTGTAAGCGACCGAGCTCGACTCCCCAGCGCTGGGCGAAGGCCTGTTTTTCGTATGGGGGCAGCAGCCGCATGAGTACCGCGACCGCTTCGGAGATCGGTGCCAGCGTGTCCGAGGGGCCGAGCCGGTCGCGGCTCGCCTGACAGAGGTCCTGGCGGGCTGCTTCGTATACGGCTCGCGCGGTGGGCGTGGCGTCTTCGACGAGCGCCCGCAGCTGGGCTGGGACGAACGCGGTCGGGTCCACTCCGTCGACGAACCGGTCGGGCAGGTGACCGCTCGGTGTCACGATGTGGAACCGGGCCGAGCCCGATGACAGGCCGGCGAAACCGTTCATCGTGTAGAGCATGTCCATCGTGGTCGCGTTGCCCCCGATCAGCAGTACCTGGGGTACCGCGGGGTGGGACTCGAGTCGCGCGATGATGCGCTCGAGGGTGGCGGTGAGACTTGGCACGTACGGATCGTCCACCAGACACACGGTCGTGTCGTCGGTGCCTGGAGGAGCGACGAGCCTCGCGCGATTCGGCGGGGTGCCAACGGCGAGCACCACGTGACGCGAGCGGATTGGGCGGGCACGACCGGCGACGTGTATCAGGTAGCCGGCGTCGTCATGTCGGAGGTCGACCGCTTCGTATTGCAAGACGTCACACAGGACATGACCGGAGGCCTCGCCGGCTGCGACGGTGGCGCGGACACGCTCGCCCATGTACCGGCCGAAGATGTACCGCGGCAGGTACAGATCGTCCCAATCGTTCTGTGCGATGGCTTCGTGATGGACCCGGAGCCAGTGGGCCGAGAGCTCGCCGCCTCGGGCGCGGAATGAGTCGAACACCCGGTGCTTGTTCACGGTGAGCCACCCCCGGAACAGCGCGCGCTCGGCATCGGGAAGGAAGTCGCACAAGGCCGTGATCAGGAGCGACGTGTGGCTCGAACGTTCGCCATATGGAACTCCGCCGAAGGTGTCAGCAGACCGCTCGAGGATGCCGAACCGAAAAGGCCCGGGCCGGGCAGGCGCTGGAGCTCGGCAAGCAGGTGGAGCAGGGTATAGGACGTCGAGACCCCGGCCCCGATGAACACGATGTCGTAGGCCGGCGACGCGGTCGCGGCGTGCGGCGCATCTCCCCGAACTTCCTGACCGGCGTTCATCTTGTTCTGGTTCGCGCTCACTGCGACCTGTGATTCATCGGTACACCGGCAGATGCTGGCCATGGGAACCCGTCACCAGGCGGGCCGGGTTCCCGACGACCGTAACGTGATCGGGGATGTCGTGGAGCACGACCGTCCCTGCACCCACCGTGCTCCATTTGCCGATCTTCACTTTGGGGATCACCACTGCGCCCGCGCCGATGTGCGTTCCTTCGCCGACTTCGACGTGCCCACACAGGGTCACGTGCGGGGAGATGTGCGCGTAGTCGCCGATGACATTGTCGTGGTCGATGCTGGCCGCGGTGTTCACGAGGACGTGCCGGCCGAGGATGGTGTTCGTTTGGATGATCGCTCCATGGAGCACCACGCTGCCCTGGCCGATCGCTACCGTCTCGGCAATGATCGCCGTCGAGTGACAGGCGATGCCAAACGACGCGCTGAGCATGTGCGCGAGTTCGGCCCGTTCCGCGTTGCGGCCCACGCACAGGATCACCGGCAGATCGAGAATCGGGAACCGTTCGTTGCCCGCGAGGCGAATCCCTGGCTCGACGCCGTGGTGGCCTGGGTGGCGCCGCTCGGGCCAATCGTCGAAGATGCCTTCGACGGCGATCCCTTGATCATGAAGGACGTCGATGACGACGTGGGCGTGGCCCCCGGCTCCGTAGACGTAATACCGGTCGGCGCCCATGACCGCGGTCACCTTTCGTTCGACGCCCCGCCCCGGGGCGCTCGCTCGGGCAGGGGTCGCATGCGCGACTGCGGCGTCGCACTGCGGGTAGCGACGGCGTGTACGCCGAGGTCCGGGGCGGCACCGCGCGGCGCGAACTCAGACCGCGTGCGGAGTACGACACGGGGTGAACTGAACGGCAACTTCGGCTCCTCGCTCGAGGCATCACGCACATCGGCCGAACAACGGTCAGTTCTGAGCAGATGGTTGGCAAGGATGCCGCAACCTGATGCTCGACTTTACCGCGCACAGGTCGCAGAATTGCGTTTCGGGTATCCAGGGGGACCGCATGCGAAGCATCGACGAGCGGGCTGTAGACGACATGCTCGACAGCCTCGTGCGGCGTTACGAGCGCGCCGGTTTCGAATCGGCGTCGTTCGTTCGCGACTACTGGGCCCGCGTCGCTCCGGCTGATCTACTCGTGCGCGACATCGACGACCTGCACGCGATTGCGCTCGCCCACCGGCGCTTGGCGCGCGTTCGAGGACGAGGCGCGGCGGTGGTTTGGGTCTACAACCCGACAATGGCCGATGATGGCTGGCAGAGTCCGCACACCGCAGTCGATTTGATCGTCGAGGACTCGCCGTTCGTCGTCGATTCGGTGCTCGCCGCGCTTGTTCTGCACGAACGGATCGTGCACTTCGCTGTCACGCCGGTGTTGCGCGTCGTGCGTGACGAAGCCGGCGCGTTCGTGTCGTTCGGCGAAGGTGGAGCCCCCGAGTCGTGGATCCACGTCGAGATCGATCGGTTCGCCGATCCAAATGACGCCAGCTCGCTCGAGGTAGCGCTCGTCGCAGCGCTTCACGCGGTTGCGCTGTCTTTCGTGGATTTCGTGCCGATGCGCGCGCTGGCCATCGGTATCGCCGAGGAAGTTGCTGACGACGAGCACCGATCCGTCCTGCGTTGGCTCGCCGACGGTCATTTCGTGTTCCTGGGCGCGGTGGACGACGAATCGTTGCTCGGCACCCTTCGAGCGAGCGCGGGGGTTCAGTCCGAGCTGCGCGAACTTATCGACGCGGCGTTCGCGACCGGGGCACCCTTCGTGTTCACCTCGACATCACTCGCCGCGCTCGTGCATCGGAGCGCGCCCATGGTGCTCGTGGCGGGGTCCCGCTGCGACGAGGTCACGAGCGTCGTTCGGCGCTGGGCGTTCGTCGGCCTGTTGACCAACGCGGCATACCGCGAACGGGCCATCGATGTACCGCTCGTCCGCCGACTCATCGCTGACGTGCTCGGCCACATCGGCTTCCCTGCCGATTCGCACGAGGCGAGCGGGCTCCTGGCGATCCTCGAGGACTATCCCCGCGACGAGTTGTTCCAGATGACCGCCGACGTGCTGCGGACCCACTCGCTCGCCGTCCTCCACGCCCGGCATCGCAACGATGTGCAGCTCCATGTGCGGCGCGATGTCCTCGGGCGTTTCGTGTCCTGCCTCGTCTACATCCCCGCTGATCAGTTCAACACGTCGTTGCGAATGCGGGTGCAGCAGTTGCTCGTCGAAGCATTCGGTGGAACCCAATCCAGCTTCACGACGACGCTGTCGTCGCATGGGCGCGCCCGCCTCCATGTGATGGTGCACGGTCGTTTCGCCGCGGATCTGCCGGCGGCGGTGTCTTCCGTCGAGCGGCGCATCGGCCAACTTTCGCAAGGCTGGACCGATGAGTTGCGGGCCGCGCTTTTCGAACGGCACGGCGAGGGCGCGGGTCTCGAACTCTTCGAGCAGTGGCGTGACGGGTTCGATGCCGCCTACCGCGACGCGTGGTCGGGTCACGCGACCGTGGATGACATCGAACGACTCGAAGCACTCGCAGCCGATGACCTCTCCGTGCGTGTCGATCGGGCAGCCGATTATGCCGGCGATGAGATGCGCCTTCGTGTCTTTCGGTCGGGCAGCGAGATCGCCCTGTCGGATTTCCTCCCGATCCTTCGCGATCTCGGCCTCACGGTCCTGCATCAGCGTCCCTTCGAATGCCGGGCCTTGGCCCGACCACCGCGCTGGGTCTACGAGTTCGGCATTCGCTCGGCGCACGGGTCGGCCGACGAGCCGGCGAGTCGGCGACGGTTGGAAGATGCGTTGCTCGCAGTCTGGCGCGGGCAGTGCGAGAGCGACACGCTCGGTGATCTCGTGCTGGGCGCCGGTTTGGCGTGGCGCGAAGTGGCCTTGTTACGGAGCATTCGTCAGTACCTCCGCCAAACCGGCGCCATGTTCAGCAAGGAGTACTACGGCGAGGCATTGCGCACACATCCACAACTTGCGCGGACGCTCGTCGAAGCGTTCCTCGCCCGATTCGACCCCACCGCGCGCGATGAGGAGCACGCAGTCGAGTTGCTTCAACAGTACGAGCGCGAGGTCGACCAGGTGACGAGTCTCGACGAGGACCGCATTCTCCGCTCGTTCGGCTCGGTCGTGAGTGCAGTGGTGCGCACGGGCTACTTCCAAGTGGACGCCGACGGAGCACCGCTCGACCGGATCGTGGTGAAGATCGATTCGCGAGCTGTCGCGGAGCTTCCCGACCCGCGGCCTCGGTGGGAGATCTTCGTCTACGCGACCTATACCGAGGGGGTGCACCTTCGCATGGGCATGATCGCGCGCGGTGGGCTGCGTGCGTCCGACCGTCGTGAGGATTATCGCACCGAGGTCCTGGGTCTGATGAAGGCGCAGAACGTGAAGAACGCCGTGATCGTGCCGCTGGGCGCGAAGGGTGGGTTCATCGTGCGCAAGTCGGTGATGGGCGACCGAGCGAGCGTGCAGGCTGAAGTGATCCGCTGTTATCGCACGTTCGTCGAGGGTCTGCTCGACGTCACTGACAATCGCGTCGGTGGCGAGGTCGTCGCACCGAGCAACGTCGTGCGTCTCGACGGCGATGACCCCTACCTCGTGGTCGCGGCCGACAAGGGAACAGCGACCTTCAGCGACATCGCCAACGAGATCGCGATTCGTCGCGGGTTCTGGCTGGGCGATGCCTTCGCGTCGGGTGGCTCGGTGGGCTACGACCACAAGGCGATGGGCATCACGGCCCGCGGTGCATGGGAGTCGGTGCGCAGGCATTTCCGCCAGCTCGACGTCGACGTGGACACAGACCCATTGTCGGCGGTGGGCATCGGCGACATGTCCGGCGACGTGTTCGGCAACGGGCTGCTGCTTTCGCGGTCGCTCTCGTTGGTCGCAGCGTTCGACCACCGTCACATCTTCCTCGACCCGTGCCCTGACCCTGCGGCCGCGTGGCACGAGCGGCGTCGTCTTTTCGACCTGCCCGCCTCGTCGTGGCACGACTACGACCCTGCGCTGATCTCCGCAGGAGGCGGCGTCTTCTCGCGATCAGCGAAGTCGGTCGCGGTCTCGGAACAAGTACGTGCGGTGCTCGGTATCGACACTGAGCTCTTGACTCCGGAAGACCTGGTTCGCGCCGTGCTTGCCGCGCCGGTAGACCTGTGGTGGAACGGCGGCGTCGGTACGTACGTCAAGGCGACCAGCGAGTCTCACGCGGCAGCGGCCGATCGAGTCAATGACGCGGTTCGTATCGACGCGACACAGCTTCGATGTCGGGTGGTGGGTGAGGGTGGCAACCTCGGCCTCACGCAGCACGCGCGCATTCAGTTCGCCCGCCGCGGCGGGTTCGTCAACACTGACGCGATCGACAACTCGGCAGGCGTCGACTGCTCCGATCACGAGGTGAACATCAAGATTGCGCTCGAACAAGCGGTCGCCGATGGGCAACTGACGAGGGTGCAGCGCAACGAGCTTCTGGCCGCGATGACCGACGAGGTAGCCGGTTTGGTCCTCGCCGACAACTACGCCCAGAACGTCGCGCTCACCGCGGCGAGGGCGCAAGCACCATTGATGGTCGACGTGCACGAACGGCATCTCGCGTGGCTCGAATCGGTCGCGGGTCTCGACCGACGCCTCGAAGGTCTGCCGAGCGACGCAGAGCTCGATGAACGCGAGCTGGCCGGACAAGGCCTGAGCCAGCCCGAGCTGGCGGTGGTTCTCGCATACACGAAGAACCACCTCGAACTGGAGCTGCTCGGTTCCGATCTACCCACCGACCCGGAAAGCCAGTTGCTCTTGCAAACCTATTTCCCCTCGGCGATGCGTGAACGTTTTGGCGACCGCATCGAGTCGCATCCCCTACGAGCCGAACTGGTGTCGACCCTGCTCGCCAACGACATGGTGAACCGCGCCGGGATCTCGATGGCGCACCGCATGCAGGAGGAGACGTCGGCGTCCACGGCGGACATCGCCCGAGCCCACATTGCCGCGTGGCACCTCTTCGACCTCGACGCGGCCTGGCGCGAGTTGTCCGAGCTCGACGGGCGCGTCAGCGCGGCCACGCAGACGGCGTGCTATCTCGAGGTGAAGAAGCTCGGCGAGCGAGCAACGCGCTGGCTCCTTCGCAACCATCGAGCCAACGACGCGGCTTCGGCCTCGATGCTTGCGCTGCGCGATGGTGCGCGGGCGATGAGTGGCCTGCTGCACGACGTGGTGCCGCACGCGGTGCGTGCCGACCTCGACGCGACGGCGCAGAGCCAGCGCGAGAGCGGGATACCGAGCGGCCTTGCGGAGCGTATCGCCGCGATGCCGCTCGTCATCGCCGCACTCGACGTGTGTGCGCTCGCGGGCAGCGAGACCATCGGCCCCTCGCCGCAGCGTGATCTGCGCTTTGTGGCTCGTGTCTACTTCCTGGTCGAGGAACACCTGGGGCTCGGCGTGCTCCGCAACCGGGTCACTCTGCTGCCCCGCAACGATCGGTGGAACGCCTTGGCGCGGGCGGCACTACGCGACGATTTCTTCGCCGCGCACCGTGATCTCACTGCGATCGTGCTTGCGTCGGATGATGAGGCGGCCTCGCCCGAAGCGCTTGTCGCGGGCTGGCTCGACGCACGCGGCGCTCTGGCGCGCGGCGCGCAAAGGCTTGTGGAGGAGATTCGTGCTTCGGGCACAGGTTCGCTGGCGCAGCTGTCGGTGGCGTTGCGCGAGCTGCGAAACGTTGCGTATCAGGGAGGACGCTGACATGCGCGAGACGCGGGCATGACCACGTGGAACGAGATCTCACGACACGCCCCCGACCTCGCCGCCAAGGTCGAGCAGCGGTTCGCGGACACGGGGCTCGGGTACCAGCGTCAACTCACCGGCGCGGCGCCGAGACCGAGACGTGCGGCAATCGGCGCGAGCGCACCGACCACGCGCGACGGGTCGTCGGTGATGATGAACCGGTCGAGATCCTCGGGTTTGATCGCTCCCTTCACGAGCAATGTCGAACGGATCCAGTTGACCAAGCCCCCCCAGTACTCGGAGCCGTAGAGCACAACGGGGAACTCGCTCAGCCGATCGGTCTGCATTAGCGTGAGGGCCTCGAACATCTCGTCGAGCGTGCCGAAACCACCCGGCAGATGTACGAACCCGTACGAGTACTTCACGAGCACAACCTTGCGCGCGAAGAAGTAATGGAACGGCACGCGTGTGTCGACGTACGCGTTCGCGGGTTCGCGCCCGATATCGATCGTGGCACCGAACGAACGACCGCCCACCTGCTTCGCGCCGCGGTTCGCGGCCTCCATGAGGCCGGGACCACCGCCGGTCATCACCGCGAACCCGAGCTTCGCGACCTCGGCCGCGAGCTCGCGCGCTCGGGAGTAGTGCTCGGTGTCCTCACCGAAGCGGGCCGAGCCGAAGAACGTCACGCAAGGCGGCGCGAAGTG
>JANMVY010000560.1:0-1586 GCA_031393535.1 Actinomycetes bacterium
GCGCTCGCGAAGGGTACGAACCCCGCGGTGGTGGTGATCTCGTCGAACAGCACCACGATGATGCCGGTGAGCGACCTGTCGGTCATCGACTTGTTCCTGGCCGGCGACGAGGCGGCTGCGTGCACCCGCGTCGGTGACGAGGCCTACTGGAACAGCAAGCTCGCGCTTGCCTGGTGGATGCGGGCGAAGGCGATCACGCCCGAGTGGATAGGCGCGGGCATCCGCCTCAACGCCATTGCTCCCGGGGTCACCGAGACGAACATGACGCTGCCGCTGCTCGTGCTCGAGAACGTCCGCGAGGTCATGGCCTCGTTGCCGATCCCCATGGGACGCTGGGGGCGTCCCGAGGAGATCGCCTCGGTGATCGATTTTCTCCTCGGCCCCGACGCGGGATACATCATCGGCCAGACCCTCTTCGTCGACGGCGGTACCGACGCGTTCTTGCAACCGCGTGGCTACCCCGTACCGCTCACGCCGCCCGGCTGAGCCCGCGTTCTCGCCGGCGCTTCTCGCTCGTGCCGGCCGGGTACCCCGGGCGTTCCGCAGCCGGCCGCATGGTACGTTGCGCGCCGAGGAGGCACCGATGAACCCCATTGACTGCACGCGCGCCCTTCAGCAACCCGTGAACAAACTCGGGAGCGGGTTCATGCTCGACGGCGCGACGTTCGCCCGCGCGACCGAGATCGGTCTCGAGCCGGGTCTCGGCTTCTATGTGATAGGCCGCTTCGGAGCGCTCGGCCGCGTGCACCACGACGTCATCGCCGCGTCGGCCGCGTTCTTCGCCCCGGCGACGATTGCAGGCTATTGGGACGCCGCGACCCTCGCGGCCGACCCGGTGGCGGCCGCCGCACTGTTCATGGACTGCGCCGACCGTTGGGGCCGGACCAATCTGGCGAACGTCGCCGGCCTCGATCGGCTCAACGCGCTCGCGGGCAAGGTCACCGACGCCGCGTCACCCACGGCTGCGCCGCTGTTCGCGGGGCTGCGTGCCTTGCCCCGCAGCACCGATACCGCGGGTCTGGCCACCCAACTGTCGTTCCTGCTGCGCGAGTTGCGCATGACCCGCCATACCGTGGCGGTGCTCGCCGAAGGGCTCACCCCGCTCGAGGCGATTCTGAGCGGCAGCGGAGGCGAGGGCAACGCCAAGATGTTCGGCTGGCAGCCGCCGTTCGCCGATGCGTCGTCGCTGCACGGCCGTCGCGTCGCCGCCGAGAAGCGCACCGACGAGCTGCACGCGACCGACTTCGCGGTGCTCACCGATGACGAACGTGCCGAGCTCGCCGCGGCGTACGCCGCCGCATTCGCCGCCGTCTCGTAAACCGGCGCCCACTGCCCGCTGGGCCGTGCCCCCTGAGCGAGCGCCACGGTGCGCTCGATCAGGGCATGGTTGTCGAATTCGGCTGGCTGACCGATGCCTGCAACGGTGTTACGTTGAGGCGGCGTGACGGTGAGCGATCGACCTCGAGGAGGCAGTCATGGATCGGTATGCGATCGTGTCGTCCGATGGTCACGCGGGTGCGGACCTGCGTGACTACAAGCCGTATCTGACCGGCCGTTGGCGCGACGAGTTCGATGCGTGGGCAGAT
>JANMVY010000563.1:0-1704 GCA_031393535.1 Actinomycetes bacterium
GTGAGCAGGATCATGATCGCGACGCTCAGGTTGAGCGCGAGGAGCATGTCGATCAGCACTGCGGGCAACGGCACGACCATGACCACGACGACCAACAAGATCGCGAACGGGATCACCGCGGCGGACATACGACGCTTCTGCATCAGGCGGCCTTGCTCGTTCGCCACAGAACCGCGAACACCTCGGCCACGGCCTGGTAGAAGTCGGCGGGGATCACGTCACCGATCTCCGTGGCCCGGAACAATGCCCGGGTCAGCGGCTTGTTCTCGACCATCGGTACGTTGTGTGCCGCCGCTTCGGCCTTGATGCGCTGCGCGATCGGGCCCGCGCCTTTGGCGACAACAACGGGGGCGGCATCGTCGTCGGTGTAACGAAGCGCAACCGCGAAGTGCGTCGGGTTGGTCAGCACGATCGTGGCGCGCGCGACATCAGCCATCATTCGCTGACGGCTCATGCGGAACATTCGGCGCCTGACCTCGCCCTTGACGTGCGGGTCACCTTCGCTGTGGCGCATCTCGTCGCGTACTTCCTGCTTCGTCATCCTGACGCTCTTTTGGTAGCGGCGCCGCGAGACGATCACGTCGACGATCGCGACGAAGAGGCCGAGCGCGGCAACGCGCCCGACCATCGTGTCGACGCCGGCCGAGATCAAGCTGATGAAGTCCGGGATGCTCGTCGCCCCGGCGTACAGCCGGTCGCGGAGCTCGCTCCACGTTGCGGTGAGCACCACCACGACCGCGCCCAGCTTCAGGGTGGACCGCGTCAACTCCCAGAACAACTGCTTCGAGAACAGCCGCTTGAATCCCTTCGCAGGGTTCACACGCTCGAACTTGGGCTTCAGCGCCTGCATGTTGGGTTTTCCGCCGACCAGGGTGAGCTGCACTACCACGCTTGCGGCGGCGATCACGGCGACCGCCGGCACCAGCGAAAGGCTGACATCGATCACGGTGCGGCGCAGCAGGCCCGTCGCGGCGGCCTCGTCGGCCCGCGACGCGACCTGTAGTGCGTCGTGCATCGAACCCGTGATGGCCTCGCTGAGATGTCGAACGGCACTCGGGAGTACAGCAACGATTGCGAGAAGCGCGGCCGCTTGCGCAGCCTCGGCGGAGCGCGGTGACTGCCCGCGCTTCTTGACCTCTTTCAGCCGACGGCGAGTTGGCTTCTCGGTTTTCTCCTGGCTCATTCGATCGCCGCTCGTTCGTTCGGTGGGGCGAATCGCCTCATGGGCCGTTCGGCCCGTTCATGGCAGGTTTGAGCATCCCGTGACCTCGGTGTCGAAACGTTGATGTTTCGGTCGCGTCCTTCCCCTCACAGCACTCCCGCTCGCGGTCGACCCTTTGGGGAAGGCACAAGACCAATCGGCGACACCCCCATCGAGCTGAGCCGTAACAACGAGACGGAGTCTGAACATGGGCAAGGGAACGATCGTCGGCATCGTTTGCGCCTTCGGTGCCATCTTCGGTTCGATGGTCATGGAAGGCGGCAACCCTGCGGCCCTCATCGCGCCGCCCGCCCTCGTCTTGATCATCGTGGGCACGTTCGGAGCCACCTGCGCCGGCACCTCGCTCGAGGGTTCGCTCAACGCGTTGAAGAACATCGGCGCGCTCTTCGGCAACAAGCAATACGAAACCGTCGACCTCATCACCCGGCTGAGTGGCTACGCCGACGTGGCGCGCCGCGACGGTGTGCTCGCGCTCGAGTCGA
>JANMVY010000571.1:0-2177 GCA_031393535.1 Actinomycetes bacterium
GACCCACCGGAGCATTCCCTTCCGCCATGCATAGACCAGGCCGAGGGCCAGAATGACGATGAAAATGGCCATCTCGACCAGACCGAAGGTGCCGTATGCCTCGAGGCGTGTCGCCCAGGGGAAGATGAACACCGCTTCGACATCGAACATGACGAACAGCAACGCGAACACGTAATAGCGCACGTTGCTCTGCGACCACATGTCGCCCGTCGGGTCGACGCCGCTCTCGTAGGTGAGGAGCTTCTGGGCTGTGTCGTGCGACGGCCGGACGAGGCTGCCGAGCGCGAGCATGACCCCGACCAGCGTCGCGGCGAAGGCACCGAAAATGGCGACTGTGAGATAGCTGCGGAGGAAGTCCGACACGGCGGTGGAGCCTATCTTTCGGGCCATTTTCGTGCCAAGGCGGCACGAGCAATGCCCCTTGTCGGGGCGCCGGGCGCGATGCGAGCGAAAACCACCGGTGCGTGTGTGGTTTACGCTCGTCGGCCATGCACGAGATTCCCGGACGCTACCCCTTTCACGGTGTTCGGGTGCTCGATCTGAGCACCGGCATCGCCGGTGGCTACTGCACGAAACTTCTGGCCGACGCGGGTGCCGACGTGATCAAGATCGAACCGTCCCGCGGCGACCCTCTGCGCGGCCATGGCGCAGGTGTGCGCCGCGGGCTGCTGTTCGCGTTCCTCCACACCTCCAAGCGCTCGGCCGTGCTGGACGATGACGAGATCCGGTCCAACTACGCCACCGCTGATCTCGTCATCGAGAGCGCCGGCCCCGGGGCGCTCGCCGCCCGAAGCCTCGGACCCGACGACCTGTCGGTGGCCAACCCGGCCGCGACCATGGTGTCGATCTCTCCGTTCGGCCACACCGGACCATGGGCCGCGCGCGGGGCGACCGAGTTCACCCTGCTGGCGGCCGGAGGCAGTACCGCGACACGGGGTTTGCCCGGCCGTCCGTTCGTCAACGGCGGCGGGCGCATCGGCGAATGGGTGGGCGGAGTCAGCGCGGCCGTCGCCGCCGCCGCCGCCCTACGGCGAGCCCGAGCAACCGGCCGAGGCGACCACGTCGACCTGTCGCTCCTCGAAGCTGTCACTCCCACGTGCTCGAACGTGCAGACACTTTGGGGCTCGATGAGCGGCAGCTACGACGTCGAGCCACGCCTCGAGATCCCCTCCATAGAGGTCACCGTCGATGGCTACGTCGGTTTCTGCATCTTCACGGGCCAGCAATGGCAGGACTTCTGCCTGTTGATCGGCGAGCCGTCGCTCGCCGAAGATCCCGAGTTCGCCACCATGGGCGGCCGCATCGAGCACGCCGAGGTCATCCGCGCCCTCATCCGCAGCTACACCGCCACGCGCACCACGGCCGAGGTCGTCGAGGACGCGGCACTGTTGCGTCTCCCTGTGGCGCACATCGGCAACGGGGCGAACCTCCCGGGATTCGACCAGTTCGTCGCGCGCGGCGTGTACGTCGAAAACCCGGGCGGCGGGTTCCTGCAGCCCCGCGTGCCCTGGCGCATCCACGGCGATGCCCCGCGACCCTTCACCGCGGCGCCCGCACTCGGCGCCGACACCGCGGCAGTCCGCTCCGAGTCGGCGCGCGCGGTTCTGGCCGACGACACCCACCACTCGGCCCCCATGGCCGACGACACCCACCACTCGGCCCCCATGGCCGACGACACCCACCACTCGGCCCCCATGGCCGACGATGCCTGGCCGCTCGCCGGCATACGCGTGGTCGACCTGACCGCCTTCTGGGCCGGGCCGTATGCGACGTTCTCCCTCGCATGCCTCGGCGCCGATGTGATCCACGTCGAGTCGATCCAACGGCCCGACGGCATGCGGTTCGGTTCGGTGCGGCCTCCGGGCAGCGATCAGTGGTGGGAGTGGGGTCCCACGTTTCACTCCGCGAACGCCGGAAAGCGCTCGATCACCCTCGACCTCACATGCGACTCGGGCAGGGCCATCCTTCGGCGACTGGTCGAGGTGAGCGACGTCCTGGTCGAGAACTACTCACCGCGCGTGCTCGAGCAGTGGGGTCTCACCTGGGACGAGTTGCGTTCGTGGAACCCGCGGCTCGTGGTGGTCCGCATGCCGGCCTTCGGACTCGACGGTCCATGGCGCGATCGGGTCGGCTTCGCCCAGACAATGGAGCAGACCTCGGGAATGGCCTGGCTCACC
>JANMVY010000596.1:0-13269 GCA_031393535.1 Actinomycetes bacterium
GCGCGATCTCGGTTTCGACGGGCCACCGATCGACCCGACGCAACTCACCGCCGACGAGCTCGTTGCGGAATTGCAGCGGGTGACCAAGGCACTCATCGGGTATGGCGCGAAGATCCCCAAGGAGCTCTTGCTGTTCGTCAAGAACCTCGTGTTCCTCGACGGGGCCATCGCGGCGCTCGCCCCCGACCTCGACCTCTTCGCCGAGATCCAGCAACTCGCGATGTACTTCGCCACGACGCACGGCGAACGCATCGCGCACCAGGTCGGCATGGATCCGTCGCGCTACCAAATCGACATGACCGCGGTGAAGGGCAGTTTCGGCGTCGACGCCGCCGTCGAGGCCTTCACGCACCGCGAGTTGATCGAACGACGCGAGCTCATAAAGAAGCGGCTGTCCGCGCGATCGGCGCATCGGCGCTAACGAGTCGTCGCACCGACGCGCGTTCACCTGCTCTTCACATGGGTACCATCGCCATCCATGCGGTTGGTCCTTGCCCGATGCACTGTCGACTACCAGGGTCGGCTCACGGCGCATCTGCCCGAGGCGCTCCGGCTGATCATGGTCAAGGCCGACGGGTGTGTCGCGATCCACGCGGACGGCGGCGCGTACAAGCCCCTCAACTGGATGAACGCTCCGAACCGACTGATCGTCGACGAGGCCGCCGGCGTGTGGGTGGTGTCCAACACCAAGGGCGAGGCGCTCACGATCACCATGCACGAGGTCGTCTCCGACATCGCCCATGAGCTCGGCCTCGATCCAGGTCTGCGCAAGGACGGGGTCGAGGCGCACCTCCAAGAACTGCTCGCCGCGAACCCCACTGCGATCGCCGCGGGCATGCGCCTGGTCCGCCGCGAATACCCAACCGACATCGGGCCAGTCGACCTGCTGTGCAAAGACGTGAACGGTGCCACGGTGGCGGTCGAGATCAAGCGCCGGGGCGACATCGACGGGGTCGAGCAACTCGCCCGGTATCTCGAGTTTCTCAACCGTGACCCGCTACTGCGGCCGGTGCGCGGCGTGTTCGTCGCGCAGGAGATCAAGCCGCAGGCGAAAGTGTTGGCCGGAACCCGATCGATCGGCTGGGTCGAAGTCGACTATGACGAGCTGCGCGGCATCGAATCCGACGAGCTCCGGCTTTTTTGACCTATGGCCGTTCGCAAGAAGAAGCCACGTTCACGGCGACGCCGACGAGCACGCGTTCGCACGTTCATCCGGCGCCGCCTTCGGACCTCGAGTCGACTGACACGCGTCGTGGTGGTCACGATCATGACCGCAGCCAGCCTGCTTGCAGTGCTCGTCGTCGCAGGCCTCGTGGACAACCGCGTGCATCGGGGCGAGACGCTCCGCAACGTCACCGTGGGCGGGGTCGACGTGGGCGGCCAATCGCCTGACGAGCTGCGGGCCACGCTCGCCGCCCTCGAACCGCGGCTCGATCAGCTGGCCGTGCAGTTCCGGGGCAACGACCGCTCGCTCGACGCGAGCGCGCGGGCCGCGGGGCTCACGATCGATCTCGAGACGACCATCGCGGGGTTGATGCGCGAGGGGCGGGGAAGGTTCGCGTCACTCGGCTGGGTCGCGGGCCTTGCACGCGAGCGTGAAGCACCACTCGTGCTGAAGATCGACGAGGCGAAGCTCCGCGAGGCGCTGTCGTCGTTCGGTACGCCGCGCGATGACACCGTCGCCTTCAGCGTGGGCGACGGCATCATCGTGGTCAACGAGGGCAAGGCAGGCATCGCGGCCGATGTTGCGAACGTAGGAGCGCAGCTGCTGGGGTCGGCGCGGCAAAGCGACTCGCCCATCCACGCGTCGGTCAACACCACGATGCTCGCGCCGACGGTTTCCGCGGCCAGCCGGGCGCTTCTGGCCGACGTCGCCAACCGTGTCACCGCGAGCGGGCTCACGCTCAAGCTCGGTGACGCCGCGAAGAACGTCGACGCTCGCACCGTGCGAGGCTGGTTGCGGCCCGACGCCGCGGGTACCGATTACGAAGTCGATGACGCTGCCTCGCGCCGTGCGGTCGCGGTGTTGTTCGCGGACGCGGGTGGCCCGGGTCGCGACGCGAAGATCGTGGTGTTCGCGGGCAAGGTCATCATCGCCGAAGGTGAGCCGGCCACTGCGTGCTGCACCGCCGACACCGCGATACGCCTCACGACTGCGTTGCACACGCGAAGCTCCACCGCGGAGCTCGGTTTCGTCGACGCACCGCGGCCGAAGGGCCGCGAATGGGCGGCCGGCATCGGTGTCAAGGAGCTCGTGGGCGAGTTCACCACGCGCTATCCGCCCGGTCAGCCACGCGTGGTGAACATCAAGCGCATTGCCGAGCTCACCCAGGGTGTGGTGATCGAACCGGGTAAGAAGTTCTCGATCAACGACTACTTGGGCCGGCGAACGCTCGAGAAGGGTTTCGTGTCAGGTGGCGTGATCCAAGACGGCGTGTTCCAAGAGGACGTAGGCGGTGGCATATCGCAGTATGCGACAACCCTTTTCAACGCCGCGTTCTTCGGCGGCCTCGACTTCACGGACTATCGGAGCCACAGCATCTACATCACGCGCTACCCCTACGGTCGCGAGGCCACCGTGAGCTTTCCGGCACCCGACCTCGAGATCTCGAACACGACGCCGTATTCGGTGATGTTGTGGCCGACGGCGACCGATACGAGCATCACGGTGCAGCTGTGGTCGACCAAGTACGCGACGGGTGCGCAGACCGCGCAAACCGAAAAGCCGTTCGGCACAGCGTGCACGCGGGTCACGACCGAACGCACACGGTCATACGTCGACGGCCGCACTCCGAAGATCGACTCCGTCATCGCGCTCTACCAAAAAGAAGGCATCGACTGCAACGGCAACCCCACCGCCGGAGCCACCACCACCACCACCACCACCACGAACGCACCGCCGACCCCGACCGCACCACCGCCACCCGGCACAACGGTCCCGTAGCCTGGGAGGATGTCCGGCGAGCCGACCACCGACGACCGCATGAGCGACGTCGACAAGATCCTCTGGGTGATCGAAGCCAACCCGCAGCTGCGATCCACCATCACCGGGGTGATGTTCTTCGACCAGCCCCCCCATCGGGCGGCGTTGCACACCCGGGTCGAGCGCACCACCCGCCGCGTCGCCCGGCTGCGCCAGCGAGTCGTGTCCAATCCGTACTCGCTCGCCCCACCCCGCTGGGAGCTCGACCCGGCCTTCAACCTCAACTACCACCTGCGGTGGGCCCACCTCGGCGGGGCCGGTACCCATGCCGACGTGCTCGCGCTCGCGGAGCCCATCGCGATGCAGAGCTTCGACAAGGCGCGGCCGTTGTGGGAGATCACGGTGATCGAAGGCCTCGCGCACGATGCGGCCGCCGTAGTGATCAAGGTGCACCACACCATCACCGATGGGGTGGGCGGTGTGCAGCTGATGCTCGAGCTTTTCGACCTCGAGCGCGACCCACAGGTCGATCCCGAAATGCCGCCGGAACCGGTGGGTCGCGTGCTCGGCCAGACCGAACGCTTCCGCGACGCCTTGGTGCACGAACTGCACCGCCGGCATGCGTTCGCCAAGTACGCCGCCGACGGCCTCGTTGATCTGGCACGGTCGCCGGTCGGCGGTGCACGCCGTGGGGTTGACACCGCGTTGTCGGCGTTGCGCATGGCTCAGCCCATCACACGTCCGATGAGCCCGCTGCTCGAGGCGAAGTCGCTCAGCGTCCGCTTCGCAACCATCAGCCGACCGCTCACCGCCTTTCGCACCGCGGCACGCGCGTGCGACGCCTCGGTCAACGACATCTTCGTCACCGGCCTGTGTCGGGGCCTCTCGAGCTGGCACATCGAGCGGGGACTTCGCGTGTCCACGTTGCGCATGGGCATGCCGATCAACTCTCGACGCGACGGTGCATCACCCGCCACCGGGGCGAACCAGTTCCTGCCCACTCGTTTCGAGGTGCCGCTCGCGATCGACGACCCGCGTGACCACGTGCTGGCCGTCCGCGCCCTTGTCAGATCCCAGCGCGACGAACCGGCGCTCGCCCTCGTCGAACCGCTTGCCGGGGTAATCAGTCGGCTCCCTCGCTCGGTGCTCACCAACCTGTTCGCCGCCGTCCTTCGCGGCCAGGACTTCCTCGCGAGCAACGTGCCCGGCGTGCCTGTCCCCGTCTACTTCGCCGGCGCAGAGGTGACCGCGATGGTCGCCTTCGGACCGCTCAGCGGTACTGCGCTCAACGTCACGCTTCTCAGCCACTGCGACAACGTGCACATCGGCATCAACCATGACCCAGAGGCGATCCGCGACGGCGCCGCTCTCGCACTCTGTCTCGAGCGAGGCGTCGACGAGGTGCTCGCATTGGGGGTTCCCGTGCCGACGGCGAAGAAGCCGAAGGCGAAGAAGCCGAAGGCCCGCCGATAGCCTCGGCGCCGTGTCCATCGTCGACGTCGTGATCATCGGCGCGGGGCCTGCGGGCACGGCCGCGGCCGTCACGCTCGCACGTGCGGGGCGATCGGTCGTGGTGCTCGACAAGGCCTCGTTCCCGCGCGACAAGATCTGCGGCGACGGGCTCACCACCGGCGCGTTGCGCCAACTCGACACACTCGGTCTGCGGCCCGAGACCGTCGCATCCTGGCAACCGGTCGACGACGTGGTGGTGCACGGTCCCTCGGGCCGCACGGTGACCTTCCCACTCCCGCGCGGCCAGGGGCACTTCGCCGTGGTGGCCCGACGCGTCGATCTCGACGCCTCCCTCGTCGAACTCGCGCGCGCCGCCGGCGCCGCCGTCCACGAAGGCCATGCGTTCGACCGTATCGATACCTTCGACGACCACGTCGTCGTGCACGCGGACGGACTCGACGCCTTTGCCGCTCGCTTCGTCATCGGCGCCGACGGCATGTGGTCGCCGTTACGAAAGGCGCTCGGGGTGAACACCGCGGGCTATCTCGGCGAATGGCACGCGTTCCGTCAGTACTTCCATTCGGTCGCGCCGAGCGCAGCGACAGACCTGCACGTGTGGTTCGAGCCCGACCTGCTGCCGGGCTACGTCTGGTCGTTCCCGCTGCCCGGCAGTCGTGCCAACGTCGGGTTCGGCATCCAGCGCGGCGCGAGAATACGAACCCGTGACATGGTGCGGTTGTGGCCCGAGATCCTCGCGCGGCCTCACATCCGCGACGTGCTGGGCGAGGCGGCCATGGCCGAGTCGCCCCACCGCGCGTGGCCCATTCCCGCCCGTGTGGATTCCGTGCAGCTCACGTGCGGACGTGCGCTCTTCGTGGGTGATGCCGCAGCCGCCACCGACCCCATGACCGGCGAAGGCATCGGACAGGCATTGCAGTCGGGCATCCTCGCGGCTGAGGCGATTTGCGCGGGCGGGGCCCTCGACCCGGCCCGCGTGCGCGCGAGCTACACCGCTGCCGTGCACCGGCACCTCGCGGCCGATCACCGCATGTCGCAGCAACTGCTCCGCGTGCTGCGTCACCGTCGCGGCGCAGAAGCGGCGTTGCGCATCGTCGCGGCAAGCGCATGGAGCCGGCGCAACTTCGCCCGCTGGCTCTTCGAGGACTATCCGCGCGCGGTGCTGGTCACACCGTCGCGCTGGCGACGTGGCATGTTCGGCGGCCGCGGCGCCTATTGAGCGGCGGCGGGTACGAAGACGTTCAGCCGGCGGCGCGCAGCATCGAGGCGTCGATGGAACCGACGCTCGTGCCGTTCACGAAATCGACCCGGAAGCGGGTCCACGTGACCCCGACGACCATGCGGACGATGCCCGGCGTGCCGGCCGGAACCCCGCGGAGATCGATGGCCGCCACGACCTTGGAACCCTTGCGCAGGATGGTGTCGGAGTTCTTGGCCATAGCACGGCGATAGTAGCGTTCGCCCGCCCGGGCCCCCGCACCCGGTCGTGCCCCACCCGGTCCGATCCCGGCCCCGAACCCCGCGAGGAATCCCCCCATGAGCGATCTCGGTTTCGACAACATGGTGGCCATCGTCACCGGTGCCGGCAACGGCCTCGGCCGATCCCACGCGCTCGCGTTCGCTCGACGCGGCGCGCGCGTCGTCGTCAACGACCTCGGTGGCGCGGTCGACGGCTCCGGAGGCTCCACCGGTCCGGCACAGAAGGTGGTCGACGAGATCGTCGCGTTGGGTGGCGAGGCGGTGGCCAACCTCGACAGCGTCGCCACGCCCGAAGGCGGTCAAGCCATCGTCGCGAGTGCGATCGAGGCATTCGGTCGCGTCGACATCGTCGTGAACAACGCGGGCATCCTCCGTGACAAGGCATTCCAGAACCTGACCGTCGACATGATCAACACGGTGTTCGACGTGCATCTGCGCGGCGCTTTCTATGTCACGCAGGCCGCATGGGGACACATGCGTGCGCAGGGTTACGGCCGAATCGTCAACACCTCGTCGAACAGCGGCATCCTCGGGAACTTCGGCCAGGCCAACTACGGCGCGGCGAAGATGGGCCTCGTCGGGTTCACCAACGTGCTCGCGATCGAAGGTGCCAAGTACAACATCAAGGCCAACGCCATCGCGCCTGTCGCATTCACTCGCATGACCGCCGATCTCATGGCGGGTCTCGAGGAAAAGCTCCGACCCGAGATGGTCACCCCCGCGGTGATCTACCTGTCGCACGAGAGCTGCGCCGTAACGGGCGAGGTCCTCAGCGTTGGGGGCGGCGCGGTCTCTCGCTTCTTCATCGGCCTCACCGAGGGTTACGTCAACGTCGCACTCACCGCCGAGGACGTACGGGACCACCTCGACGAGATCCGCGACGAGACCGACTACAAGGTGTTCCACCACAACGGCCAGGAGCTGCAAAAGCTCTTCTCGAAACTGTCGTGAGCTCCCCCTCCGCAGTCGCACGCTTCGACGCCGCCGTCGACGCATTGTTCGACCACATGCGCGGCGTACCGGCACTCGACCGGCTCTTCTACACCGCCTCGGAGCTCGGCGACTGGAGCCTCGTGTGGCATCTCCTCGGCGCGTCGCAGGGTGTGCTGCTCCGCGACGGCTTCGAGCGGACGCTGCGCCTCAGCGCGTGCATGGGCGTCGAGTCCGCCCTCGTCAACGGCGGAATCAAGTCGCTCTTCGGTCGCTCACGTCCGGTGGCTACGACCGAGCGGCCGCACACGTTGCGACAACCCCTCACCAGCAGCTTCCCGAGCGGCCATGCCAGCGCGGCGTTCACCGCGGCCGCGTTGTTGTCAGACGGATCGGGAGCGAAGCCGCTCTTCTACGCCGTCGCGGGCATCGTCGCGCTCAGTCGCGTGCACGTGCGCATCCATCACGCCTCGGACGTGGTGGGTGGCGTGGCCGTCGGGCTCGTGCTCGGCGCACTGGCCAAAGACCTGTGGCCCCTTGGCGACTCGCCGGTCGGACTCTCGGCGTTGCTTCGACGCCGGCCCCGACGTTGACACCGCCGTGCGTGGTACCTGCAGCGCGCTCAGTTCAGCGCGTCGTGCTCGAGCGTGGCCGCGAGCAGCAACCGCACATCGAGCAAGAGGTTGGACACCTCGTCGCTCGTGATGAGGTTGCGTCGCTGTACGTCGGCCAAGCCCCGGTCGATGAGCGCGAGTGCATCGGTGATCGACTGGGTTTCCTTCGTCGCTGTCATCGCAACTACACCCTCTCCGACCGCCACACCTTCCACGTGCTGGGCACGATACCCCTGATCGGCCGGACCCATGTACCGGGTCGCCGAATTCGCTCGCCCCACCCTGGCGACCCGTCGCGTCGGGTCGGGCACAAGGCGGTTCACATCTTCTGAGCCCATCGGCCAACAATCCCACCCTCGACCCCACCCTCGATCTGCGTTCCGTCGCGACCGTCGATCTCCCGCGGGCGCTCGGCGAGGCCTACGACCGCATTGCGGTGGGTTCACAAATTGCGGTGCGGTTCCCGACCGCGCTCGATCAGAATGTGGCACGCGATCTGGTCGAGGGCGGTGGGTTCGTCGAGCGCGAGCGGCGAGGCGCGCGGCTCGTCATCGAGCGGGTGCGCACGTTGCCCGACCGTGTCGCGCCGGGCATGCGGGTGCTGTTGTGTGGCCTGAACCCCAGTGTGTACGCGGCCGACGCAGGGGTGGGTTTCGCCCGGCCCGGGAACCGCTTTTGGCCGGCGGCCCTGGCGAGCGGCCTGCTCACCGTCGATCGCGATCCGCGTCACGCTCTCGCTGTGCACGGTGTGGGCATGACCGATCTGGTCAAACGTGCGTCGGCCCGTGCCGACCAGATCGCTCGTCCGGAGTACGTGGCCGGCGCGGCACGAGTCGCTCGGCTGTGCACGCTGCTCTCGCCGCGGCTGCTGTGCGTGGTGGGCATCACCGGCTGGCGCATCGCGGTCGACAAGGCGGCCGTTATGGGCGAGCAGGCCGATCGGATCGGTTCGACACTGGTCTACGTGATGGCCAACCCGAGTGGGGTCAATGCCCATGTCACGACGGCTGACCTGGCGGCGGAGCTGCGGACCGTCGCCGGGCTCGCCGACCACCGTTGACCGTTGACCGCGGCGTGCGCTACGCGAGCACGCTCGGTGCGGTCGTCTTCTCTGGCGCGGCCGGCTTGCGGCGGAAGCCACTTGCCAGGTCTCGCACGTAGAGCCACCCGATCGGCAACAGGTAGGCGAAGTACGCGACAACCCGGATGCGCTCAGGATCCGGGCTCCACCCGAACAGGCCGTTCAAGAAATCGTGCGCGTCGTGTCCGCCGGCGAGTGGGCCAGAGGTGACCTCCCACAGCGGTTTGGCGATGAACGACGCGTCGATCTCGAAGAACTCGCGAAACTCGTGCACGCCTTTGGCGAACAGTCCTGCCGCGAAGAGCAGCAGCAGCGCACCGGTCCAGGCGAAGAATTTTCCCAGATCGATGTGGCGGCCGCCCCGATAGATGGCGAGGCCGAGCACCGCGGCGATGGCCAGGCCGAGCAGTCCACCCACCACCACTTGCGCGCCCGTGGTGCCTTCGTTCTCGGCCCCCAGCAGGAACAGCACGGTCTCGAAGCCTTCGCGGGCCACCGCCACGAAGGCCACGACGGCGAGCGCCCGGGGCGATCGGTCGAGGGCGAGTTGCAGCTTGTCCTGGAGGTCACCCTTGATGCCCCGGGCGTGCGAGCGCATCCAGAAGATCATCCACGTGAGCACCGCCACCGCGGAGAACGCAAGCGTTCCCTCGATGAACTGCTCGGACTTGCCGTCGAAGTCACCGACCGCAGCACGGAACGCGACGCCGGCGACGATGCAGACTGCGACGGCGAGGCCCGAACCGATCCAGATCTGGCGGAAGTAATCGGATCGCCCCGACTTCGCGAGATACCCGACGATGATCGCGAGGACGAGCGAAATCTCGAGACCCTCGCGCAGTGTGATCAGCAGACTTGCTCCCATGCATCAATGATAGGCATGGCTAACACTCGATGCAAGCCAGCCTCATCGCGGGGCGAGGTCGCGGGCGGCTTGGCGAACGTCGATGCCGCCGAAGCCCATGATGAGAAGCGCCGGTGTGGTCACACCATTCGAGACGTAGCGCTGGATGTGGGCGCGGCATTCGTCGGGCGTGCCGTTGATGACCAGGTCGTCGACCAGCGAATCAGGAATCTTCGCGAGGGCGCCCTTGCGGTCACCGGACTCCCACGCGGCCCAGTGCTCGGCGAGCAACTCGGTGCGTCCGCACCACTCGTGGAACGCCCGGTACACCGGCACATTGAGGTACGCGGCCATCGCGAACTTCGCCGCGGGAAGCACCTGCTCCTTGTCGGGGTTGGGGCACACGAACAACCGGGCGACGATCTCCTTGCCGGGTCCTTGTCCGTTGACGATGCTCGACACCCGTAGGGCGTCCTCGGCCGACAACCAGTTGACGATCGCACCGTCTCCGTCGCGGCCGGCCAGCCGCAACATGCCTTCACGCAACGCAGCGACCAGGATCGGCACCGGGTGCTCGGGCACGAGACCGAGCTTGAACCCCTGTGCCGAGAACGTCTCGTACTCGCAGGACACCTTCTCGCCGCCGAGCGCGGCGCGGAGGAACCGCAACGTGTCTCGCACCCGCTTGTAGGGCTCGACGAACGGCACCCCGTTCCATCCCTCGACGATCACGTTGGACGATGCGCCGATGCCGGCCACGAACCGCCCGGGCGCGGCCGACGCAAGGCTCGCGATCGATTGGGCGAGCAGGCCAGGACCCCGCGTGTACACGGGCAGGATGGCCGTGCCGAGCCGTGCCGTAGGTGCCCACACCGACGCCAGCGCGAGCGGCGTGAAGGCGTCGCTGGTGTTGGCCTCGGCCGACCACAGATCGGTGTAGCCCGACGCGACCATATCCTGGATGATCGCACGCTGCGCGTGCAACGGGGTACCGCCGAACGGAATGGTCATGCCATAGCGCTGCATGCTGGGCGACGCTAGCCGACGAGTCCGGCAACCCGGACTGTCACACCCCCTGCGGATACTCGTGTCATGACCACGCAGCTCACCCTTCTGCCCTCCGCCGCCGCTGCGCCGTGGCAGCTCGACGACGCCACCCGAACGGTCGGCCGTCAAGGTCTGGCGTCCGCCCGCGAGGCACTCGCCGCAGCCCGGCTCCGCGCGAACCATCAGCCGGCCGACCACGACCCGTTGGCCAACGCGGCCTGAACCCCTGGGCGGCCCGCCACCACGGTGGTACCGTCCGCACACCCACCATGTCCCGACCGCTCGTGCTCCTCGGCCTCGGCCTCATGGTCGCCGTTGCCGTGTGGCTCACGGTCGGCAATCCCCATGCCGGTCCCCCACCGCGGCTCGAGTCGGTACCGGGTGCGGTCGAAGCCAACGGTGCGGTCGCGCGTGTGGTCGATGGCGACACCGTGCACATCACCATCGACCACACAACCGAGATCGTCCGTCTCATCGGTGTCGACACGCCCGAGACGGTCGACGAGCGCAAGCCCCTGCAGTGCTACGGGCCCGAGGCCAGCGCACGCACCAAGGTGCTGCTGCCCCCCGGCACCGCGGTGCGGCTCGAGCGCGACGGCGAAGCACGCGATCAGTACGGCCGTCTCCTCGCGTACGTCTACCGCGCGAGCGACGGATTGTTCGTCAACCTCGCGCTCGTACGAGACGGCTACGGCTCAGTGCTGCTCATCGCCCCGAACGTCACCCACGCCGACCTGTTCCGCGATGCCGAGGCGACGGCCCGCCAGCAGGGCGCCGGATTGTGGGGCGCGTGCGGCGGGCCGGGTCGCGCCGCGGTGCCGAGCACCACCCGGTCCCAGTAGCCGCGGGCACCCACCCGCACCCCATAGCCGCGGGCACCCGCATGCGCATCCGCCCGACACGCCGCGCCGACGCCCGCTCGACCGCCGCAGTCCTCACGGTAGGGTGGCGTGGTGAGCACGCTCGTCGAACGACTCGGGTACGGCGTCGATGAGCGTGTGGTCATCGTGTCGGCCGATCGACTCGGCACATGTCATGCGGCCAACGTCGGCGTCTATCGCTCGCTACACGATGGGGTCGTGACCGCGAGCGCGCTGATGATGCCCTGTCCCTGGGCTCGGCACGCGATGTACCAATACCGCGGCGAGGACATCGGGGTGCAGTTGACCCTCAACGCGGAGGACGACCTGCTCCGGTGGGGTCCGCTCACGCACGCACCGTCGCTCCTCGACGGCGACGGCGGGTTCCCGCGCACCCTGAGCGACCTGTGGGATCACGCAGATCTCGACGAGGTGCGCCGCGAGTGCCGTGCCCAGATCGAGCGGGCCATCGTGTGGGGCTTCGGGGTCACGCACCTCACATCGCACCTCGACGCGCTCGTGTACCGACCCGAGTTCTTCGACATCTACCTCGACCTGGCATGCGAGTTCGCACTCCCGATTCGCCTCGGTGGGCCCGACGCGGAGCGCGCCGCGGGCTTCCCGTTGCGCAGCCTCGCGGCCGATGAAGGCATCGCCTCACCCGATCAAGTGCAGCTGGTGCGCGGCGGTCGCGATGCGCTCGTGCGCGCCATCGCCGCGTGCACGCCGGGCGTTACCGAGCTCGTGGTCGAACCTGCGATACGCACTGATGAGCTGCAAGCGCTCGACCCGGCGTGGGCCGAGCGTGCCGCCATGCTCGACGCGTTACTGCTCGTCGGCGGTATCGATGAGGTGCTGGCCGACCACCACGTACGCCGCATCGGGTATCGCCAACTCCGCTATACCCAAGCCGGGGTGCGCACCGGACCGCGCTGACCGGCTCGGCCTTCGCTCCGTTGCGAATTTGGTCTCCTGGCCACCTGTGCGGTGGCCGAATGACCAATGTTGCCGGCCGGCGAACGCGTCAGTCCTCGGTGGCCGTGCGCACCGAAGCGACGAACGCCGCGCCCTCGGCGCTCGAGAACACCGGTCGGAGATCGAGCAGGAAACCGCGGTAGTCGCCATCGAGCTTCACCCGGCCCTGCATCACCGCGACATCGAGGTCGCTCCCACGCAGAACGGCGACCGCGTCCTCATACGTCCAGGTGACCGTGCAGGATGCGTCGGCGCGCTTGCCGATCGCGAGCTGGACGAGGCGCCCGTCGCGTACCTCTACCTGACATTGCACCTTGCCCGCCGGACCGGCCGACACCACGTGTTGCATCACGAGCGACGCACCCGGCCGTTCGGGCAACGATTGCGCCTGCTCGCGCACGAACGCGAGCCAGTCGTCGGCCAGGAGCTTCATCGCCCCGACCCGGCGGACGGTGACGCGGCGACGTGCTCGCGAATACCGGCGAAGAGATCGTGTTCGGGGACACCGGAGTCGACGAGCGTGCGGGCCAACACGTAGTCGTCGTACGGGTGCACGTGTCGAGCGATGTCGGACGGCAGGCCGAACCAGAACCGCGATGTCGGATCGACCTGCGTCTCGTGCGCCAACAATGCGTCGTTGCGCACGTCGTAGTAGTCGCCGACCTCGACCCGGGTCGTGATCTTGGTGTCATCGGACGGCCGGGTGAACCAACGATCGTCGTAGGGTGACTCGACCCCGAGCTCGAGATACTTCGCGTGCAGCGCATGGATGCGCTCGCGTGACCACACCGTGTAGTACAGCTTCAACGGCTGCCACGGCTCGCCGTGCTCGCCATACGCATCGGGGTCACCGGCGAGCGTGAACGCGGGCACGCTCACCTCGTTCACCCGGATGTGATCGGGGTGTTGGTAGCCCTGCTGATCGTCGCTGTACGTGATGATCACGTGGGGGCGTTGGCGGCGGATGAGCCCGACGAGGCGACCGACCGCTTCGTCGAGCGGGGCCTGCGCGAACGACTGCTCGTGCTCGTTGTGCTCTGAGCCCG
>JANMVY010000651.1:0-2570 GCA_031393535.1 Actinomycetes bacterium
TGCCCGTCGCGAGGAGCGGGCGGCCGAACGTCTCGGGCCACATGCCAGGGCCGAACGGCGGGGGCATCGGGGGTAGGTCGAGATCGGCTGCGGTGAGCACGGCGAGCACGCCCGGCATCGCGGCGGCGCCGCTCGTGTCGATCGAGACGATGTGCGCGTGGGCCATCGTGGAGCGCACGAACACCGCGGCCGCCGCGCCGGCGAGCTTCACGTCGCCGACGTAGTCACCACCTGCGGTGAGGAACTTCGGGTCCTCGGTGCGCAGCACTCGGTTGCCGAGCAGGCTCATGTGTTCCCTCCGGGTTGACGCCCGGAGGCTACTCGGAGCGTCGAATGCGGACGCCGACGTACTCCATCACCCGCCGAACGAACAGGTATGGCGCGCTCACGACCCGCTCGAGTCGCACTTGCATCCGTTGCCATGGTGGGAGGTCGGCAAGATATCGCTCGAGTATCGGGGTGATCCGACTGCTCCCCGTGCCGTTGGCTTCGTCGTCGAACGTCTTGCTGCCGGGCACGAGCCGGTACTCACCGAGGACCTCGTGGGTGCGGATTACCGTCGACACGTGGAACGACGCGCGGATCAAGAAGTCTGCGTCCATGGCGTAGTGGTCCTGCTCGTCGAACGTGCCGGCAACGTCATGCAGGGACCGGTGGTAGAAGTACGCTGCGGGGTTGATCGGGTACGGGTGCGCGGCCGGGCCGACAAGCAGCTTTCGTGGCTCGAAGCGGCCCGGCCGCCAGACCTTGACCCGGTTGGGGTACCGGATCAGGAGCGCACCCCAGAAGAACGAGGGCTCGGTTGCGGTCCGCAGCGCGGCCACTGCGCTTGCGATGGCGCCCGGCAGGTAGACGTCGTCGGCGTTCAAGAAGCCGAGGATTGGTGCCATCGCGAGTCCGACGCCTTTGTTCATCGCCTCGGACTGCCCCTCATCGTGACCTTCCACGAGCCGCACGTGCGGATACCGGGCCGCGAGCTCACGCGCGACGTCGAGTGTGCCGTCGGTCGACCCGCCATCGAGGACCAGATGTTCGACACCCGTCAGATCCTGCGCCGCAACCGACTCGATGCACGCCGCGATGTGCTCGACGGCGTTCTTCACCGGCGTGACGACGGTCAGTTGCAGCGGTGAATCGTGCGTTTCCGCACGCGCATCGTTCACGAACCGACTGCGCCCGCGGGAGCGTCGGTGGATGGGGTGGGCGGTGCTGCGTCGATCGCCGACGTCGTGTTCAGGTACCGCATGAGCGTGGCCGCGAGACCGTCGAGTGGGCTGCCACCTCCGCCGGTGACCAGCACCTCGGGCATGATGTCGACCTTCCCCGTGGCGATGGCGTTGACCATCGCGATGAGCGCGGTGGCCACCGGACCGACGGCTTGGGTCTGCGCGGCGAAGCCTTCCGCGCTTGCCAGACCCTTCGCTTCGACTGCCTTCGCCTCGGCGAGACCGGTGGCCTCGATCGCCGTGGCCTGCGCGCGTCCTACCGCCTCGACGCGTGTGGCGTCGGCCCGGCCGATCATCTCGATCTTCGACGCCTCGGCGCGCGCCGTGGTCTCGACGTACGCGGCCTCGCCGACCGCTTGGGCCTCGCGTGCTTGCGCTTGGCTCTTGTTGATGTCGACGGACACTTGCGCTTGCGCGAGCAAGGCCTGCATGTCGGCCACGCCACGCGCCTTCTCGAGGTCGATGCGCACCAACTGGGCGCGTTGTTGCTCTTCGAAGGTGGCCTTTTCCTGATTGGCGATCTCGCGCTGGGTGAGCACCACCACCATCTCCTCGGGGAACGTGACGTCTTGGATGTAGACCCCGCGCGTCTCGACCTCGTAGGCGTTCAGGTATCGCGTGATCGCCTCGAGGGCCGAAGCCTGGACCTGATCGCGGGTCTCGATGAACTTGACGGCTTCGAGTCGCTGCAACGTGTTGCGGAAATGGTTTCCGACGGCGGATTGCAGGACCTCATTGACGAGGTTCGCCATGGTGCCCACCATCGAGATCACCTTCGGCGCGCGGGTGTCGGGCACATGGATCTGCACCTGCAGATCGATCGTGAACACGAAGCCTTCGCGGGTCTTGCCCTCGATCGGCGAAAGGTGCGCGTCGAGGTTGTGCGCCTGCGACACCGCAGTGGCCCAGTTGAGCGTGAGGATCGACGTGGGCACGATCTCAGCCGCGTAGCACCGCGGGTTGATCGGGTACTTCCCGGTGCGCAAGGGCTCCTGCCAGATGCCACGATGGCCGGGTCGCACGATCGAACCGAACTTGAACTCCGCGCCGGATGTGTCGAGCGTCGGTAGACCCACGAATCCTTTGACCACCGCGACCTGGCCCTGGTTCACGACCAACATGGGCACGAGCTCGACCCGCACGAGGAACGGGTTCAACAGGTAGGCGCCGTAGAGCAGCGGATCGTGCTGCAAGCCGATCTTGCCGCCGTTGTCGACGAATCGTTGGAAGTCCTGGTAGTTGTTGTGCAGGTTGTTCTTGCTGCCGAGCAGCACCTCGATCATCTCGGCATCGGTGGCCGGTGGTCGGGTCTGTGAGCCGGCTTCCATGGCGGCGATGTCGGCC
>JANMVY010000657.1:0-6897 GCA_031393535.1 Actinomycetes bacterium
GGCGCCGGATGGGTTCCATATCTGCTCGAACAGGCCGAGAAGACGTTCAGCCGCAGCCACTTCCGCGCGCAGTTCGGTGCCACGCGACCGCCGCGCGAGGTGTTCGCCGAGCAGATGGTGGTGTGCTTCATGCGCGATGACACGGCGATGGCCGCGCTCGACGTGATCGGCGTGGACAACATCACCTGGGAGTCGGACTACCCGCACGAGGACGGCTTCTTCCCCGACAGTCGCGAGCACCTCGCGCGGACCCTCGCCGACGTGCCCGACGACGTTTCGCGCAAAATCGCCGAGACCAACGCCCGGCGCATCTTCGGGATCTGACGCGCGCCTCCTCAGCCATCGCGGCGGGGCGGCACTGCGTCGGGTCCACCGTTCGCCGGAGGAAACGAGCCTTTCGTGATGAGGATCACCTCGCACCCGTCCGATCCGGCGCGCTCGGGGCCATACGAAGTGCCCGCTTTCACCCAGCGGAGATCACCCGGTCGATACGTGCCTTCGCCATCGACGATGAACGTCCCGCGCGTGACGATGTAGAGCGTGTCCTCCGGGTGCCAGTGCACGACGCCCGCGTAGTCAGGTGGGAACTCGAACGTCATCACGACGTAGTCGCACTCGTCGGTCACCAGCGGACGCAACGCGATGCGCGGTTTCGACCCGTCGGTCGTGACCGCAGGCGTGGCATCGTCGATGTGGATCACGCGTTGCGGACCGAGATCGGGACCGCCTTCGCCGCGCTTCCACAGTGGCGCGTTCGTCATGGTGCATGCTCCTCCGGCCTGGGCGGCCGCGCTCAGCTCGGCAGGTAGAAGTCGGCGATCCCACCATCGAGCACCGACTCGATGCGAGCGCGCACGGCGTCGCGCGACGGCTCGTACGGGAAGACCGCGAAGCGGCCGTCCTCGATGGCCGCGAGTGCGAGCTCGGCGACCTGCTCGGCGGTGTGCGTCGTGTGGCTCCACGCGCCGAGGCGCGCCGCCACGGATCTCGAGTAGTCGGTCGGCGCGGACGCGTCGGCGAGCTCGGCCGGGCGGTTGCGCGCCCCTTCGGCGATGCGCGTGCGCACGAACCACGGCGCGAGCAACGTGACGCCGACCGGGCTCTCGATCTCGCGCAGATCGGCAGCGAGCGATTCGGCGATGCCGACGACCGCATGCTTCGTCGCGTTGTACGCGCCAAAGCCGGGCTGGTTCAGATAGCCCGCGACCGAGGCCGTGATGCAGACCCGCCCCGGCTGACCGGACGCGAGGAGCGGCGGCACGAACGACCGCACAACGTGGGCGACGCCGAACACGTTGACGCCCATGATCCACTGCCAGTCGTCGGCCGTGACGTCCCACGTCGCGCCGCCCACCGAGACCCCCGCGTTCGCGAAGACGTACTGCGCGACGCCGTACGCCTCCGACGCGCGCGCCGCCAGTGCGTCGACCGCGGCGGCGTCGCGCACGTCGGTCACCACGGGCAGCACGTCACCGCCGCCGGCCGACAGCGTCGCTGCCGCCTTATCGAGCGCTCCGGCTTCGACATCGGCCATCACGACACGCGCTCCCGCCGCGAGCAGGCCTCTCGTGAGCGCGAGGCCGATGCCGCTCGCCGCACCCGTGACCACCGCAGTACGACCAGCAAACAGCTCCATGGCGTTCATTCTCCCGGAGCCGCCGTCGAACGGTCAAACGTTGCCCACGACCGAGTCGATGGCGAGGCGCCCGCACCGATGAACACGAGCAGCACGGCACGATCCCGCCGTTCTCCACCACGACGTCGTTCGGCCCGCGCGAACAAGCTCTCGAACTCGTCCACGATCACCGCCTTTACCGAGATAGAGCCACGAACACCGCGAAACGTTCAGTCCCAACGAGATCAATGACCAACCGGTCATCGGCCAGGAAGGATCATCGCGTCGCGTGGTTGCCTTGCCTCGGCAGTTGCGATCGGGGCTCGGTGCTACCGGAGGAGCACGACGATGCCGAACGCACCTCGCCCCCTGCCGCCGCGCCCGCACCGAACATGACGGGAAGCGCCCATCGGCTGGAGTGCATGACGGAATTACGCTCTGGTCTTCGCCCGCTGGGCGGCTGCGGACGTGTTCAGTGCCACCGCGGCGCGAATGAGCGACTGCAACGCCTCCTCATCAACCTTGTCGCCCTCATGGAAATCGATGGCCCGCCTAGTGTTGCCTTCGAGGCTGGCGTTGAAGAGACCTGAAGGGTCCGGCAACGAGGCACCCTTGGCGAAGGTCATCTTCACGACATTCTTGTGGGTCTCACCGGTGCAGATCATTCCGGCGTGATACCAGACCGGAACCCCTCTCCACTTCCACTCCTCGACCACTTCGGGGTCGGCCCGCGCAATGAGCATGCGGATACGAGCGAGGGTCTCGCCCCGCCAGTCACTCAGCTCCTTGATTCTCGCGTCTATGAGCTGAGAGGGAGAGTCGCCTCCTTCTCCGTCCGGCGAGCCGCTCGTCGTCTTCTTCATGGTCGTTGTCACTTTCCTCACAACCGTAGAACGCGCTCGTCGATGTGGCTGGGGCGATCAGTCTCGACTGCGCGCGACAGAACGCCAGGCGCGCCGCCGGTGATACGAGGGGTCAGGCTCGGCGACCGGAGTGGGCGAGCAGTCTGGTGAGCGCCGAGGCGTCGGCCGCAACCTCGATGGACGGTCCAAACATGCCCGCAGCCCGCAAGTCGTCGTTACGGCCACGTTGAAGAACCCGTATGGCGCCTCGACGAAATCGGTAGGGGGGATCGAACGGCTGACCCGTCGCCTGGGCGAGATCCCACGCGTGCACCAGCAGATCGAGATCGTCGGCTGTCGGGTGCCGAGCGGGTACGACGCGTATCGTGCGCCCCATGCGTCATCGAATACGAGGGTGGCTCGCGATCGTGTTCGCCGTGGGCCTGGCCGCGGCCGCGTGTGGCGGCAACGCGGCCTCCACGAATCCGACGCCGACCATCGGTGGGAGGCTCACCGTGTTCGCCGCCGCCTCACTGACCGAGTCGTTCGCCGAGCTCGGCCGGGCGTTCGAGACCGCAGGCCGCGCCGACAAGGTCACGTTCAGCTTCGGCTCGTCGTCGACACTCGTCGCGCAGATCAACCAGGGCGCTCCGGTCGATGTCTTCGCGTCCGCCGACACCGCCAACATGAGCAAGCTCACCGGCGGCGGTGTGGGTGCGGCCACGACCCCGGTCGCGTTCGCCGGCAACCGGCTGGCCATCGTCGTGGCCAAGGACAATCCGCGGCGCATCGCAAGCCTCGGCGATCTGGCCAAGCCCGGTGTGGTGTACATCACCGCCGCGCCCGAAGTACCGGTCGGCAGATACGCGCAGCAAGTGCTCACGCGCGCGGGGGTTGTTGCCGCGCCGAGGAGCCTCGAAGCCGACGTGAAGGCCATCGTCGCCAAGGTGACCCTCGGCGAAGCCGACGCGGGCATCGTCTATGCCACCGACATCACGGCCGCGGGCAACAAGGTGATGGGTGTCGCGATCGCCGACGACCTCAACATCGTCGCGACCTACCCGATCGCCGTCATCAACGGCGCGAAGCACGCGACGGCCGCAACCGCGTTCGTCGACTTCGTCATCGGTGCCGACGGTCAGGCGATTCTCGCGAAGTACGGGTTCATCAAACCATGACACCCGTGCGGCGACCACTCGTCGCCCCTTCCACCACTGACGACGTTTGGTAGCGTGGCGTCGCGCGCGTGACTTCGTCGACGGCTCGTGGGGTCGGGCGACGTCGCGGGCACCACAAATCGGAGGCTGCCGATGAACTTGCTGCCCGCTCCCGCGCAGGCCCTGCTGGGCACTGACGCCGTGGCCCATGTGTGGACATCGAATCCGAACGGCTCGCCGCAGGTCTCGGTCGTCTGGGTGATCGTGCAAGATGACGATCTCGTCTTCGGCGCCGACGCGAACAGCCGCAAGGTGCGCAACATCATGCAGAACCCACGTGTCGTGCTCTCGGTCGAGGATGAAGAGCGCAACGCCCGTGGGTTCCAGCATCACCTCGTCGTGCACGGCCAAGCTGTCGTGCATCCCGGCCCCGACCCGGTCCTGATGGACCGACTTGCGCACAAGTACCTGGGGCTAGATCGACATCCACTCGCCATGCGCGATGCGGCCAGCAGCGTGGTGGTGCGGGTGTCGGTGCAGCGCATCGCGGGCTTGGGTCCCTGGGTGACCGCAAACAACACCGTGGGGTGACCAACCCGAGCTTGACTCAGCGCCCGGCGGTGACGGAACCGCGGATCTGCTGGTTCTCCTGCTCGAGGTGCTCGAGTCGTTGGCGCAGGATGTCGCCGATGCTCACGATGCCAATCAATCGCCCGGCCTCCGTGACCGGAATGTGCCGGATGCGCAGCCGCGTCATGAGCGACATGATGAGCTCGATGCCATCGGATGCGGTACACGTGACGACGTCGCTGGTCATGACGTCGGCGACGTGACGGTCCATGAGCCCGATGCCGTGTTCTGAAATGCCGATGAGGATGTCGCGTTCCGAAACGATGCCTTCGATGCGCTTTCCGTCGCTCGAAACCGGCACGGCTCCGATGCGGTGCTGATTGAGCAGCCGCGCCAGCTCCTCGACGGTCGCATCCGGACGGATGGTCACCACGCCCGTTGCCTTGACCGCCAACACCGACCGAACGGGTACACCTCGTTGCCCCGTGAGAGCTCGACCGGTGGCGCGCAGCACCTCCGTTGCTGTGGCCCACAGTTCGTGACGAGCCGACGAGTGGGCAAATCCGCAGCGGGCGTAATAGTCGGCGATGCGCTCCAGATCGAGCTGGTGGGCCGGGTCGATTCGCACGATCGCGCCAGGATGCGTGCGCCGTGCCAGTTCGTAGAGCAGCGTGCGACCAATGCCCCGTCGACGTTGGGTCGTCGCGACGGCGTGTTCCCAGACTTCGACACCGCCATCGCCGTGGTCGGTGGCAACCAGATAGCCGACCGCAACAGGTCCTCGCCACGCGACCAACACCAGATCCGCGGGTTCGGCGTCGCGGTTCGCGAAGACGTGTTCGAGGTCGGGAGTGGCCGCGTCGTGAAGTGCCTGGAGCAGATCGGTCGGCCGGCTCTCGGTGATGACGATTTCTTCCATGGGATACCTCGGCGCTGTCGTTGCGATGCGTGCACGACGCGACGACGCCGGTCAATCACCCCCTTCGATGTCGATGCTGTACGCCTCGTGCACGAGATCGGCGCCGCGCTGGCGGTGCCGCGTGATGCGGCCCATCACGTCGGTCACCGAGGCACGAATCGCCACGATCGTTTCGTCGTCGAGGGGATCGAGCGCCGCCTCGATCGCCTCGAGGGTTCCCGCGATGGCGGCGGTGATCGCGACATGGTCGTCGCGCAACAGCTTCGTGCGTCGAGCAAGCCGCGGCGCGCGCTCGAGCGTTTCTTCGAACAACCCGCTCTCGCCCTCGGTGACCGAGACATGATGCGCGAACGCCTCACGCAGCGCGCGCATACGTTCCGACAACACCGACGACCACGACGGATCGCGCGCGGATGACGCGGCGGCCGACTCGAGCGTCACCAGCGCAGCACGCACGCCCCTGCGTTGACGACGCGCGGCCCGCAACGCATCGGTTTCCTCAGGAACCTCCATACGGAGCCCCTCTCTCACCGCAGTGCATGCCTCGCCACCGACGCTACAACAGTGTGTCTCACGGTGCCGCGGCGAACCACGGAGCGGGCCTCGCCGGTGAGCTCAGCGAGGGACGAGCACCGCGGGGATCGGCTGGTGGCCGAGGCTTCCGGGGATCGGCGGATACCGCACGCCGGCGACCGGGCGCATCTCGGCTACGCGGTCGAGCAGCACCGTCACCGCCGTGATGCCTTCGAGCCGCGCAAGAGTGGCCCCCGGGCACACGTGCGACCCGGCGCCGAAACCGAGATGGTGGCGAGGATCGTCGCGGTCGAGCCGGAACGTCTCGGCGTCCGCGTACACCGACTGGTCATGGTTGCCCGAGCCGATGCCCATCTCGACCCAGTCACCCGGACACATCGACGTGCCCGCGAACTCGAGCTCGCGGGTGCACCGACGAGTGGTTCGCTGCACGGGTGCATCGTGGCGAAGTGACTCCTCGATGTAGTTGGGGATTGCCGATCGATCGGCGTCGAGCCGGGCGAAGAGCTCGCGGTCGCGCAGCATGCGATGCACCAGATGCGTGAGGAGCGACCGAGTGGTGTGCACGCCGGCCTGAATCATGAAGTGCAACTGGGTGATGATCTCGCGATCGGTGAGCGGCTCACCCTCGATCACCGCTTCGATCAACACCTTGAACACGTGGCTCGTGGGCTCGGGTCGGCCGCGCTGCTCCGCGAGTTGCCCGGCGAAGTACACGTGGCTGGCGGGGCCCTCGGGGGGAACCCCGGGGGTGGCCGGGCGCGTCATCATGGTGCCGTCGGATGACCAGGTCGTGAAGTGCGCAACCGCGTCGGGACCGAGCCCCATGATGCGTGCCATCGCGATGCCGGGGATGGGCTGCGCGTACCCGGCGTGCAGGTCTGCGACATCGACCGCGAGGAGCTCGTCGAGTAGCCGATGGCACTCACTCGTGATGAACGCGTCGATGTCGCGCAACCGGTGTGAGGCGAACGACGAGTTGAAGAGGCGACGGATCTGGCCGTGGCGCGGTTCGACGATCTCGCTGAGGAAGAGCTGATCGGTGGGTATGGTCTCGACCCCGCCCGGGAGTCCGGTGATCGGGCCGAGCTCGGCCCGGAACGTGTCGACGTCCTTCAGCGCGGCCTCGATGTCGGCGTAGCGCGACAGGTACCACGCACCGCGGGGTGTCTTGTACACCGGCTCTTCGTCGCGTATGCGCGCGAGCACGTCGAACGGGATGCCTTCGTCGACGAACGTCGTGTCGTGCGGGTCGAAGTC
>JANMVY010000674.1:0-3475 GCA_031393535.1 Actinomycetes bacterium
GTCAGCCACCCTCGCCGTCGACGCCAAGGCAAAGGCGCTGAAGGCCAAGGGCGAGCCCGTCATCGGTTTCGGTGCCGGCGAACCCGACTTCCCCACGCCCGCGCACATCGTCGAGGCCGCGGTCGCCGCGTGTCGCGAGCCGCGGTACCACCACTATTCACCCGCGGCCGGCCTTCCCGAGCTGAAGGACGCGATCGTCGCGAAGACCATGCGCGACTCCGGTTGGCAGACGACCGCCGCGCAGGTGCTGGTCACCAACGGCGGCAAGCACGCGGTCTACAACACGTTCGAGGCGCTCTTGAACCCCGGCGACGAGGTGCTCCTGCCCGCGCCCTACTGGACCACCTATCCCGAACCCGTTGCGCTGGCCGGCGCGACCACCGTCGTCATCGCCACCGACGCGACGAGCGGCTTCAAGGTCACCCTCGAACAGCTCGAGGCTGCACACACCCCGAACACGAAGGCGCTCGTGTTCGTGTCGCCGTCGAATCCCACGGGTGCGGTGTACTCGCGCGCCGAGACCGAAGCCATCGGCCGGTGGGCGCTCGGCAAGGGCGTCTGGGTCATCACCGACGAGATCTACGAGCATCTCGTGTACGGCACCAACGAGTTCCACTCGATCGTCACGCTCGTGCCCGAGCTCGCCGATCGTGCCGTGATCCTCAACGGGGTGGCGAAGACGTACGCGATGACGGGTTGGCGCGTCGGGTGGATGATCGGTCCGCCCGATCTCATACAGGCCGCGACCAACCTCCAGTCGCACAGCACGTCCAACGTCGCCAACGTCAGTCAGGTGGCGGCCATTGCCGCGCTCACCGGTGACCTCAGCGCGGTGCACGAGATGCGCGCGGCATTCGATCGACGCCGTCGCACCATGCATCAACTACTGAACGCGATCGACGGCTTCTATTGCCCCGAGCCCCAGGGTGCGTTCTACGCGTTCCCTTCCGTCGAAGGCGCGCTGGGTCGCACCGTTGCCGGGCGCCGCGTGAACACGTCGGCAGAGTTGGCCGGGGTGATCCTCGACGAGGTGAAGGTCGCGGTCGTACCCGGCGAAGCCTTTGGCGCGCCCGGCTATTTCCGGTTCTCGTTCGCGCTGGGTGACGACGACCTCGCGCAGGGCGTGCTGCGCATCGCCGACCTCCTCGGCCCGAAGTAGCGCGGCGGTGGTCGAGCGATCACCATTCGGCTCGTGGCGCTCACCCATCACCGCGGCGTCCATCGTTGGTGGCGCGGCCACCATCACCGAGGTGGTGGTCGACGGCATCACCGACGACGCGACAATTTGGTTCGCCGAGTCACGTCCCGCCGAACGCGGTCGAACAGCCTTGCTCCGCGTGCACGCCGACGGAACATCGCACGAGGTAACCGATCCCGACGCCAATGTGCGCACGCGTGTGCACGAATACGGCGGGGGCGCGTGGTGGGTCCAACACGATCACCTCTACTACGTCGACTTTGCCGATCAGCAGCTCCGCGTGCGCGCGCCCGACGGCGCGCTGCGTCTGCTGACCGCGGACCAGCGTGACCGCTACGCCGATCTCCGCGTGAGTCCCGACGACCAGTGGCTCGTTTGTGTGCGCGAACGACACGACCCCGATGCGCACGAGGCGTCGAACGTCATCGTGGCCATCGCGCTCGACGACTCGGGCCGGGTGTACGTGCTCGCTGATGCGGCTGACTTCGTCTCGAACCCGCGCGTGTCGCCCGACGGCTCGAAGCTCGCGTGGATCCAGTGGTTCCACCCGAACATGCCGTGGGACTCGACCGAGCTGTGGGTCGCGTCGTTCGCGGATGGCGCCGTCACGAATGCTCGGTGCGTCGCCCGTGATGCCGCGCTGGTGCAACCCGAGTGGTCGCCCGCTGGCACGCTGCACGTCATCACCGACCGCAGCGGCTGGTGGCGCATCGAACGTGCGGTCGACGGTGTCGAGCGCACGTTCGGGGCGCGTGACTGGGGTGAGCCACCGTGGGTCTTCGGCGGTTCGACCTATGCGTTCCGCGCCGACGGATCACTCGTCACGCTGGCCGACGTCGAATCCGCGTTGAGTGACATCTCGTGTGTGCGAACGCGTGGCTCGCGCATCGTCGCGGCGGGTGCCACGTGGACCCACGAGACGCAGATCGTCGAGATCGTGCCCGACGCCACGACGCGCCAGGTACGAGCCCCACGCGACCATGGCCTCGACACGGCGTTCTGCGCTCCGCCGGAGCACATCACGTTCGCCACCACCGGCGACGGCGCCGAACGCGCACACGCGTGGTTCTACGCGCCGGCGAACCCGGCGTTCGCGGGGCCACGCGGTACGCGTCCGCCGCTCATCGTGATGGCCCACGGTGGTCCCACCAGTGCGGCGCAGACCTCGTTGCGCCTCCAGACCCGCTACTGGACGAGCCGCGGTTTCGCCGTGGTCGACGTCGACTACCGCGGTTCGACCGGCTATGGGCGCGCGTACCGCCAGGCGCTCGACCAACGGTGGGGGCTCGCCGACGTCGATGACTGTGTGGCCGCAGCGCGGTTCCTCGCCGCGCGCGGCGATGTCGACGCGACAAGGTTGCTTATCCGCGGCGGCAGTGCAGGCGGGTACACCGTTTTGTGCGCGCTCACGTTCCACGACGTCTTCGCGGCCGGCGCGAGCCACTACGGGGTCGCCGACCTCGAAGCGCTCGCAACCGATACCCACAAGTTCGAGTCGCGCTATCTCGATCGTCTCGTCGGTCCCTACCCCGAGGCTCGCGCGACCTACGTCGCCCGTTCGCCTATCCGCCATACGCATCGGTTGCGCACGCCGCTGATCGTGTTGCAAGGACTCGACGACCTCGTGGTACCGCCGAACCAGGCCGAAATGCTCGTCGCCGCGCTCGAAGCGAAGCACGTTGCGCACGCGTACGTCGCTTTCGCCGGCGAGGGGCACGGGTTCCGCAAGGCGGAGAACATCGTGGCCGCGCTCGAGGCCGAGCTCAGCTTCTATGCCCAGCTCCTCGGGTTCGTCCCGGCCGATCCGATCACCCCGGTGCTGATCCGCTCCTGAGCCCCGATGCGTCACTTCGTCGTGGTGGCCCGCCAGAATGGCCGCATGGCCCGCATCCTGGTAACCGAGAAGATCGCCGAACCCGGCCTCGAACGCCTTCGGGCGGCCGGGCACGAGGTCGACATCCGCGAAGGCCTCACGCCCGACGAGCTCCTCGAAGCAGTGCGGGGCGCGCATGGCCTGATCATCCGCTCGGCCACCGAGGTCACTGCCGACGTGCTCGCGGCCGGTGTCGGCATGATCGTCGTAGGTCGCGCCGGGATCGGTCTCGACAATGTCGATGTCGAGGCGGCCACGCGCCACGGTGTCATGGTGGTGAACGCGCCGCAGTCGAACGTGATCTCGGCCGCGGAGCACACGATGGCGCTGATCTTGTCGCAGGCTCGCAACGTGCCGCAGGCGAACGCCGCGCTGAAGGCGGGCCGGTGGGAACGTTCGAAGTG
>JANMVY010000690.1:0-2327 GCA_031393535.1 Actinomycetes bacterium
TTCTGACCGCGATCACACGGCCGAGCCGGAAGAGCACGCCCTCTTCGTACTGCTGGACGATACGCATCGAGAGTGAGAAGCCGAAAAACGCCATCAGAAGGACGGCTGCGGCAACGACGAGAACAATAGCCATGGGTGTGCCAACTCCTTCGCGTGAGCGAAGCGCTACCGGGGTCCGGAGCAACGCCGAGGGCACTCCACCGCGGAGGCCCGACACCGGGAGGGGCTCCTCGCGGCCTGCCCGAACCGTACTCGACCGATGTCGTGTCGCAACGCCGCTTTCCCGCACTCGCTCACGCTCGGATTCCGCAAACGCGTGTCGAAGCCAGGAGTGCTCGTGGTAAGGTTTCGACGGCACGACGAGATCCCTGACGTGTTGAGCCGGTCCCGCCGGCTCGGGAGCGGTGCTCCGGACCTTGGTAGCGCGTCAGAGAAAGCGACCGATGCCAGGAGGACGTCATGGCTCTCGTCGAGTCTCGGTTCGTTCCCTTTCCCGCACCCCTCGGCGTTATGGGCCGCGACGCAGATCACGCCGTGATTTGGCTCAGCGGTGAGCACGACCAGTCGACTGCGGAAGCGCTTCATGACTCGTTCGCGCGTGCGATGGCGCTCGGCGACGACAACCTGGTGGTCGACATGAGTCATGTTCAGTTCATGGGAACCGCGACAGCGCGGGTGATCGTCGACACCCGCCAGGCCCTCATTGGCTGCTCGCGCCTCTTGACCCTCCGTTCTCCGTCGAAATCGGCGCAGCGCATGATCGATCTTTGCGGCCTCGCGTGAGCGGCTCGATCCTGCACCGTAGTCGTGCCGGCCTCGGGCCGTGACCCGTGCCCGGAGAGCGGCGGCTTCGAATCCTCACCCGGCTCGGTGAGCGCGGCGCAAACGATCTCGGCACGAAACGATTGTGCACGGTGTGCGCAGAGGTGACTTCGATGAGCGGCGCCGGGATCATGCTGATGTCCGGTAACCAGCCGCGCGGCTCGATATGCACGACCGATGCGGTGAGCGAGCGGATCGAACAGCTCCAGTTCTCGCTCGGCGAAGGACCATGCATCGACGCCTCTCTCCACGATGAACCGGTGCTCGAACCAGACCTGGTCAACCCGCAGACCCCACGTTGGTTGGCGTTTGCCGGGCCCGCGGTGGCGGCAGGAGTACGGGCGATCTTCGGCTTCCCTCTACATGTCGGTGCCGTTCGGCTCGGCGCCATGAATTTGTACCGCAACCATCCGGGGCCGATGACCGACGAGCAACACGCAGACGCGCTCGTGATGGCCGATGTGGTGGCCGAGGCGGTCCTGGTGCTTCAGGCCAATGCTCCGGCTGGCAGACTCGCACTCGAACTCGAGGCAGGCTCAGATTTCCAGTACGTGGTGCACCAGGCGTCAGGCATGGTCGCCGCGCAACTCGACACCAGCGTCGGGCACGCACTTGTAGGGCTCCGCGCGTACGCGTTTGGAAACGATCGCGAATTGGTCGACGTCGCGCGTTCGGTCGTGGCCAGAACGCTGCGCTTCGATGCGCCGACTGGCGAATGGGACCACGCGGAATGAGCCGACCGCGCGGCAGGCAGCGCCCGCAACTTGTTGTTCCCGTGGGCCCTACCCTGTTGTTCCCGTGGGCCCTACCATGTCGGCACGGTGTAGCTCTCGACCGGCGTGCTGCTATCTCGGCCGGGACCGAGTCGACTGGAGATATTTGATGCCCAGAGAAGCTCTGCTGGCCAGAACCTTCGTCCAACTGGCCGACACGCTCGTCGCCGACTACGACGTCGTGGACCTGCTGACCATGCTCGCCGATCGTTGTGTCGAGGTGCTCGGTGTGAGCGCGGCCGGGCTCATGATCGTCGCACCGGAGGGAGACCTACGTGTCATGGCGTCATCGAGCGAGGCGATGCGCATCCTCGAGCTGTTCGAGTTGCAAGCACAGGAGGGTCCCTGCCTCGATTGCTTCCGTACGGGCAGGCCGATCGCGTTCCAAGATCTCGCATCGGCCGACGTTCACTGGCCCCGATTCGCGGCCGAGGCGCTTGCCGCCGGGTTCCACTCGGTGCAAGCAGTACCGATGCGGTTGCGCGGCGCGATCATTGGCGCGCTGAACTTGTTTCACGTCGAATCGGGCGAAATGTACGCGGCCGACATCGACGCAGCGCAGGCACTTGCCGACATCGCGACGATCGCGATCCTTCAGCACCGAGCATCGCTCGAGGCACAAGTGCTGAACCAGCAACTGAACAACGCCCTCAATACCCGCGTCGTGATCGAGCAGGCGAAGGGCATGGTCGCCGAACGGGAGTCGCTCGACATGGAGGCGTCGTTCGCCGT